>JAFWBF010000048.1 GCA_017507285.1 Bacteroidales bacterium
TCAAACTAATCTTAAAACTCTTGTTTTTGGCGATTCGGTAAGATACATACCTGATAATGCATTTAATAATTCAAAAATAGAAACTCTGGTGCTGAGTAATAATTTGGATTCTATAGGTTATCAAGCTTTTTACGGATGTGATAGTTTAAGAAATATAGATTGGGGAAATTCTCTTAATACGTTGATTAAAATAGATCGTCAAGCTTTTTATGAATGTAGCTTGTTGGATATAGATTCATTGAGTTTTGGTAATAATCTTAAATTTATAGGTGGTTCAGCTTTCCATAATGTAGATTCTTTGAGGTATGTAGAAATTCCTTATTCTGTAGATACTATGGGTTCTAGTGCTTTTTCCAGTTGCTATAGTTTAACAGCTGTGATATGGAACAGCACTCAGGCAAAACCGTATAATGCTTTTGAAGGTTGTGATAATATTGAAACATTTGTTTTTGGCGACTCTATAACAACTATTCCTCAAAACACAATGGTAGGTTATTCCTACTCTTATAATCGTACCAATATTAGGAAAATGGTATTTGGTAGCGGTTTGACAAGCATAGCATCGGATGCCTTCAGATACATATATAATGTAGATACAATAGTGTGCAAGGCTAGCGTGCCTCCTACTTTGGGTAATGCCAACTCGTTGCCGGGCTACAGCACCACCATAGATGTGCTTATGGTTCCATGCGAGAGCACTCCGGCTTATTTGGCCAATACAAGCTGGAGTTCCCATTTTACTGATATAGTTGGTGATGTACACATAAGTGGTAATGCCGATAAACTTGCAGTAAACAATCCTGCTTACGGTAATGTAAATTACGACTGTTCTACAGGTCAGATGACTGCCGAGGCCAACTATGGCTACCACTTTGTGCAATGGAACGATGGTAACACTCAAAATCCTCGCTCTGTAAGTCTTGCCGGTGATGTGCTATATACTGCAATATTTGCTAAGAATATATACACTATAAGTTTCAGCGATACAACTAAGGGTGTATTTACAGGTGGCGGCCAGTTTGAATATTTGGATACCATAACTATAAGCGTGGCTCCAAAGTATGGCTATACCTTTGCAAGTTGGTCCGATGGAAACACCAACACTACTCGACAAGTAGTGGTAAGGGAAAATAAACAGTATGTTGCAAACTTCAATCCTATTATTTACAATATCAGTGTAGTCAGCAATAATACTTCTATGGGTACAGTGTCGGGTGGTGGTGCATTGCCTTACAACAGTACTTGTACTATAACAGCTACTCCTACAGCCAACGAATATTGTTTGCTACAATGGAGCGATGGCAATACCGATAATCCTCGCACTGTAACAGTGCTTGGCGATGCTACTTACGAAGCTATATTCGGACTGAAACCTACCTATAGTCTTGCACTGCAAACTAACAATAGCGAGTGGGGTACAGTGTCGGGTAGCGGCTCTTATTTGCATGGAACAGTCGTTTCAATAACAGCAACAGCCAACACAGGCTACCACTTTACAAGCTGGAGCGATGGTAGCACCCAAAGCTCTCGTTCTATACAGATGGTGAAAGACAGTACTATAATAGCTACATTTGCACCCAACAACTATACAGTGAATGTGGCCGTAAACGGCGTGTGTGCCGGAATGGGAACTGTAACCGGTGGCGGTGTTTACCCCTACGGAACGAATATTCAGCTATCGGCCACTAGCAACTATGGCTACCGTTTCTCGCAATGGAGCGATGGCAACACTGATAATCCAAGAACTTATCGTGTGGATAGAACCATCACTTTATATGCATCTTTCGTGCCGGCTTCCTTTAATATTACTCTGGCTAGTGCCGATGAAAGTATGGGAACTGTGGCAGGTGGTGGTGCCTACGACTACCGGTCGGAGGCTGTGTTGAAAGCCAACTCCAAACCGGGTTATTTCTTCAGCCATTGGAACGATGGCAACAAGGAGAACCCCAGAGTAGTAACTGTGTCTGGCGATATGAGTTACACTGCCTACTTTACCGATACTTACGTGGGTGTTGAAGAAGCTGAAGTGTTGGAAAATCTTGCATTCTATCCAAACCCAACAGAGGGTACTATCACCTTCAACAACCAGGAGATAAAGAAAGTAGAGGTACTAGATGTGATGGGAAGAGTGGTTGCGGTGCATGAAAATAGCTATATAATAGATCTTTCTAATTTAAGCAACGGTATATATACAATGCGTATAGAGTTGCCAAAAGGCGTGGCCATCCGAAAGGTTATCCTCAAGTAGGCGAAATAGCTAAAGGCAACTTTTGAAAGTAACAAGATCTCCTTGTCCTCAGCATAGTAGGACAGGGAGATTTTTCTTTTGTCAATTATTAGTGTAGGCAAAAAATCTATTCTATCCATATTAGATGTTTATTTTGGCAGATACCCGACTAGATACTCTATACAAGGTGTAAAAGATGAAACATTCTTTAGGCAATATCTATTTGACAAGATAAACACTATGCCCAAAAAACAAGAAAAAACAATTCACATCTACAATATTAACAATAGTATTGCGTTATAAACAAATTACATTTGAATAGTAATCTACATCATAAATGGAAAGAAAAGTAAGAGTGCGTTTTGCACCAAGCCCTACAGGACCGCTACATATAGGCGGTGTACGTACAGCATTGTACAACTATTTTTTTGCAAAACAACATGGTGGCGACATGATTCTCCGCATCGAAGATACCGACCAAACACGCTTTGTGCCCGGTGCTGAGGATTATATAATAGAAGCCCTTACATGGTTGGGAATAAAGTTTGACGAAGGTGTACACATTGGCGGAAACTACGGCCCTTACCGCCAATCGGACCGCAAACCTATGTACAAACAATATGCCGACCAACTTATAGAAACAGGTTGGGCATATTACGCTTTTGATAAGCCAGAAGAATTGGACAAGATTCGCAAAGAATACGAAAGCCAAAAAAAGAATTTCCAATACGACTGCA
>JAFWBF010000049.1 GCA_017507285.1 Bacteroidales bacterium
AATGATATCCTATCATACGGTAACCCCTTTTGCGGTGCCAACAGTCTATATCCTTGGCCGTGAATGCCTGCCCCTCATAGGTGGCAGAGCAATGAATAATTATCTCGGTTATTGTTCGCATATTCTTTTTTTTTAAGACTACAAGTCCACGAGTCTACAAGATTGAGAGATTACTTGTTGTCTTTTTTTTTAAGACTACAAGTCCACGAGTCTACAAGATTGAGAGATTACTCGTTGTCTCGTTGTCTCGTCGTCTCGTCGTCTCGTTGTCTCGTTGTCTTGTTGTCTTGTTGACATGTTGTCTCGTCGTCTATCGTCTATATTTATAATCTATTCCCATCAGGGCACCGCTGAAGGTAAACACCTCGCCGGTGGCTACCAGTACGCTACTGTCTATCACTCCGGTGGGTGGAATAATGAAACTTACTATCATCAGTGCCAACCCAAAGAAGCAAAGGCCGATGGCTGCTATCAATTGAACTGTTGTTTTCATGATTTGCTGTTTTTTTTTGAGCTTCGAGCCATGAGCCATGAGCTTTGAGCTTTGAGCTTTTTTTTTGAGACTTCAGCCCTGCTCACTCGCTCACTTGCTCACCGCTCATTTGCTCACTTGCTGTTTTTTTTATCCCACCAGGTCGTCGCCTCCCGATGTTCCACCGCTGTTGCCCGGGTCGTTGCCGTCGGTAGGATCATCTACGCTACCATCGGTGGTTACTTTCTTCACCACCTTGCCGTTACGGTCTATACAGGTGATATTGATAGAAGTTCGTTCCAATCCCGTTTTGATGTCTACCGATGGGGTGTAGATAATTTTTCGAGAGGTGATAAGGTCTGTACCAACGTTGGCCACATTGGGAACCGATTTGGAGTTGAGGCTAAACCTCATTGTTCCAAAAGAGGGTATAGACACGGAGTGACCTTCGGGCACCCACGCCACCACCACGTCGGCAACAGCGGCACAGGCTGCTCTGATTATCGACTGGGATATTCCACTATGGGCCGAGGCTTCGGCCACTACCTTGTCTTCCGACAAGCGGTTGTAGAGTTCGGGTATCATTACATAACCATACTCTTCACTGTTTTTGTCGAACGAGATATTACGTTCAACGGCTTTTACTTTCATTGCCATATTTATTTGGTATTTAAGGGTTAATAGTTTTCTTTTTTTTATCTCCAAGGCTATGCCATCGGACTTTTTTTATTACTCAGTTTTCACTGTTATTCTGCTTGTTACGCCATTCATTCGTTTTTGTTTCATACTACAAAATTACTGCTTTTTTGGCATATAGGCAAGGAATGTCCCAAAGTTTGAAGTACGTTTTTTGGGACATATCGCTTTCCTACTTATTGGTCTACTACAGTGGTGGTTATACATCCTCGACCATCAGTGTGCATTCGTTGCCACGGCCTATCACTTTACGTATGCGGTCAAAAACATTGTCAAAGTGTTTCAGAGGATGTTTAAGGCATCCGGGAGCGATGTATTCGCCCAGCAGTATGCTTCCGTCGGTTCGGTTGTAGGCCCCTGTTCCGGGTTTAAGCATTGGGCAAAAAGAAGGGAGGTCGGTATTGTAGCACACATGTTCGAGGCTGTCGCAAAGGCTGCACTCGTCGTCCTTCAGCAGGTCGCAACTTTCTATTTCCACCATTGGCATACGACGACCATACTGCTTGCAATGGTGTATAGATATATTGTATGTTCCGGCGCCGATGGCACTACCGGCATTTTCAGCAGTGTCGCAAACCTTTGTACCGTTGATGATAAGAGAGCCGTCTATAACACGGCCGTTGTCCGATTGTCTTTTTATTGTTATGTTCATGGTTGGTTTTTTGGGGTTAATATTTGTAATTTGTCGTTCTTTTATTTTTTTCATTATCGTGCACAATAAATATTATCTTTCTTAGTTTATGTAAATGATATATTTAATTGTTCATTTTAATTGTTTATATTTGGAAGTTTGAAAACTTCAAGTTTATTACTGCAAACCTAAATTTCCTCCCGGTTTGCAGTTTTTTTTTGCTTCTCTTTCCAAAAAAAATATTTCCACAGCACAATAAATATTATTTCTCTTCGTTTGTGCGATACCATACTTTAAGTGTATTTTCTTCATTGACTGCAAACCTAAATTTCCTCCAGGTTTGCAGTTCCTTTTTTCTCTTTCAAAAAAAAATATTTCCACAGCACAATAAATATTATTTACACTCGTTTGACAAAGCATCATATTTTAAAATTAGTTTTTTTCTCTAGCTGCAAACCTATTTCCTCCAGGTTTGCAGTTCC
>JAFWBF010000050.1 GCA_017507285.1 Bacteroidales bacterium
AAAAAAAACATTGAGAAAACTATACGTAATTGAGAAAAAAGTAGTAATTTTGCAAACTCAAATTACACAATAAAAATATATAACAGATTATGGTAAAACAATACGAAACCGTTTTCATTATGACTCCCGTTTTGTCTGATGAACAGATGAAGGAAACGGTAAAGAAGTATCACGACTTCTTGGAATCAAAAGGTGCAGAGATCATCTTTTCGAACAATTGGGGAATGAAAAAGTTAGCTTACCCCATTAAGAAAAAAACAACCGGATTCTATTATTTGATAGAATTTAAAGCAGAAGGTAACGTTATAGCTGAATTGGAAACTGCTTACAAACGTGACGAACGTCTGTTGCGCTTCCTAACGGTATCGTTGGATAAACATGCAATAGCATACAACGAAAAGAAACGTAACGCCAAAAAGGAACAAAATGTTGAACAATAAATCAAATTAAAAGATGGCTAACGAAACTGAAATAAAATATTTGACCCCGATTGCTGTTGAAACTCAACGCAAAAAATATTGTAGATTCAAAAAATTAGGAATCAAATACATTGATTATAAAGATGCTGACTTCCTTTTGAAGTTTGTAAACGAACAAGGAAAAATTCTTCCTAGAAGAATTACCGGTACATCAAACAAATACCAAAAGAAAGTATCACAAGCTGTAAAAAGAGCTCGCCATTTGGCTTTGATGCCTTACGTAGCTGACTGTTTAAAATAATATTAGGAGGAAGAATTAATGGAAATAATATTAAAACAAGACGTTCTTAATTTAGGATATAAAGACGATATCGTAACCGTAAAGAATGGTTACGCAAACAATTATCTTCTTCCAATGGGATATGCTGTTATGGCTACTCCTACAAACAAGAAGATTCATGAAGAAAACATGCGTCAACGCGCATTTAAAGAAGAAAAAATACGCAAAGAAGCTGAAACTCTTCAAGCAGCATTGCAAGGAAAATCAATCCGTGTCGCTGCCAAAGCTGGTGCAAACGGACAAATTTTTGGTTCGGTAAATAATATTCAAGTTGCTGAAGCTTTGAAAGAACAACACAACTATGAAATAGACCGTCGTAAGATTCTTGTTGATGGTTTGAAGATAAAAGAAGTAGGAACATATTCGGTAGTGGTAAATATCCACAAAGATATAAAAGCTGAAATTAACGTAGAAGTATATGCTGAATAGGCATATGCTTAATATTTTCTTTTTCATAGTACAATTTTTTAGGTTAGGGCTCCTGATATTTATTTATTGGGAGTCTTTTTTTATAAGCTTCGAACTTATAGGCAATAATTCTTTTTCAAATACGTTTCTTTCCCGAAAAAAAACGTATTTTTGCATCTCAGTTGGCAATGAAAGATATTGTTTTTGTCAACTGTATTATGTTGAATATAAATAATTAATATTGAATATACATGAAAAAAGTATTTCTCAGTTTGGCATCATTTTTGATGCTGATGACGGGTTGCAAGGTAAAACAAACAACCCCTGCCGAAGAGATAATCGGCAAAACAGATGTAACCATCAATGATGGTCAATTCACTCCCGAAGTAATGTGGGGTATGGGCAAGATGGGAGAAGCCACAGTGTCACCCGATGGTAGCAAAATAGCCTACACAGTTACCTACTATGATTTAGATAAAAATAAAGGTAATGCCGAGCTTTATGTTATGAATGCTGATGGTACCGACTGCAAACAAATAACTCAATCGGCAAAGAGCGAATTTAATCCAGTATGGTTGACTGATAGCCAATTGGCTTTTGCTCGTGGAACCGACAATGGCGCTCAAATATTTGCCATAGGAATTGATGGTAAAAACGAAAAACAACTTTCCAAAATAGATGGGGGTATAGAAGGATTCAAGCTTTCGCCTGACCAACAAAAAGTGATATATACTGCCACAATATCAAAAGAGAAAAATAGCGAAATAGCCAAATTGTATGAAGGTCTGCCCAATGCTACAGGTCGTATAAATGAAGATCTTATGTATAGACATTGGGATGAATGGGTTGATGCTATTCCTCATATATATATTACAGACTTCAATGCCGGTGAAATAGTATCGGGAACCGATATATTGGAAGGCGAACCTTTTGAATGTCCTATGCGTCCTTGGGGAGGATTGGAGCAAGTGGCTTTCTCTCCGGATGGTAAAAACATAGCCTACACCTGTCGCAAAAAAGTGGGCAAAGAATATGCTCTTTCTACAAACTCTGATATATATCTGTATAATATAGCTGACAAGAGCGTGCAAAACATTAGTGAAGGTATAATGGGATACGATCAAAACCCTGTGTTTTCCAATAATGGTAAATATATTATATGGGAAAGTATGGAGCATGATGGATATGAATCGGACAAACAACGCATTATGCTATATGACATAGAAAGCAAGGAATGTAAGGATCTTACTGCAGAGTTGGATCAAACATGTTACAGCTATGCTTGGAGTAACGACGATAGTAAAATATATTTCATAAGCCCGTTTATGGGAACAAGAGAAATATTTGTTTACAACTTTGCAGAACAAACTTTTAAACAAGTAACCAAAGACCTTCACGATATTAATGCTTTTGAGCTAAAGGGTGATAAAATATATACCCAGGAAGTATCTATGTCGCATCCTGCCGAAATATTCGTTTACGATGCTAATGGTGAAAAAGCACAGGGAAAACAAATATCGGCTATAAACACTGAAGTGCTGAATAATGTAAAGATGGGTAAGGTGGAAGAGCGTTGGATAAAAACTACCAATGGCGAAGATATGCTAGTGTGGGTGGTATACCCTTATAACTACGACAGTACAAAAACTTATCCTGCATTGCTTTTCTGTCAAGGTGGTCCTCAAGATATGGTTAGCCAGTTCTGGTCAACTCGTTGGAATTTCCAACTTATGTCTGGTGCCGGATATTTTGTTATAGCTCCTAACCGCCATGGTGTGCCGGGCTTTGGAACTAAGTGGAACGAACAAATAAGTGGAGACTATGGAGGACAAAATATGAAGGACTATATGCAAGCCTACGATGTTATAGCCAAAGAACACCCAAGCATAGATGAAAACCGTGTGGGAGCATGTGGCGCTAGCTACGGTGCTTTCTCTGTATACTGGTTGGCTGGTAATCATCAAAATCGCTTCAAAGCATTCCTAGCTCATAATGGTATGTTCAATCTAGAACAACAATATTGTGAAACCGAAGAAATGTGGTTTGTAAATTGGGACTTGGGCGGTCCATATTGGGATAAGAACAATGCAACTGCTCAACGTAGCTACGCTAATTCTCCTCATAAGTTTATCCAAAACTGGAACACTCCTATTTGTGTAATCCATGGTGAGTTGGATTATCGTATTGTGGCATCGCAAGGTATGGCAGCTTATAATGCCGCTGTGCTTTGTGGAGTTCCCGCCAGATATTTGTATTTCCCCGATGAAAACCATTGGGTACTTCAACCTCAAAATAGTGTGTTATGGCATAGAAACTTTATCGATTGGTTCGATAAATGGTTGAAGAAATAATTAAAATAAGGAGTTGCGACACATGCTGCAACTCCTTATTTTTTGTCCTTTATATTATCTGAAAGATAGAGGTGTTAATATGATATGAAGATAATAAATTAAACTATGGAGCTAATCGTATCAGACTTTATTGAGAGGAGTCGGTTATGAAATCTGAAAAATATTTCGTATATTTGCAGTGAGTTTGTGGATAGAAAGATATTTTTGAAAATAAGTTTATTCCACACGAAATTAAATAGTTAATAATAAAATTAGATATATTATGTCGTTATTGTCGATACGTAATTTACATGCCTCTATAGGCGATAAAGAAATATTGAAGGGAGTAAATCTTGAAATAAACAAAGGCGAAGTACATTCAATAATGGGACCCAACGGTAATGGCAAAAGCACTTTGGCTGCTGTTGTGGCAGGCAATAGCAAGTTTACTGTTACACAGGGTGAAATTATTTTCAAAGGCAAAAACTTATTGGAAATGCCTATAGATGTGCGTGCCGCAGAGGGTATATTTCTTGGATTTCAGTATCCGGTGGAAATACCGGGTGTGAGTATTACCAATTTTATGCGTACTGCTGTAAACGAACAACGTAAGTATCGTGGGCTAGATCCACTATCGGCATCAGACTTTTTGAAACTAATGGAAGAAAAGAAAAAGATAGTAGAAATGACTGCAAAATTGGCTAATCGAAGTGTAAACGAGGGTTTTTCGGGTGGCGAGAAAAAGAAGAACGAGATATTTCAGATGGCGATGTTGGATCCTGTAATGTCGTTTTTGGATGAAACTGATTCTGGTCTTGATATAGATGCTTTACGTATAGTTGCAAATGGTGTAAATAAGTTGCGTAGCAACGACAATGCCATTGTGGTGATAACCCACTACCAACGTTTGCTAGACTATATTGTTCCCGATTTTGTGCATGTACTTTACGAAGGTAGAATTGTAAAATCTGGAACCAAAGAACTTGCTTTAGAACTTGAAAGCAAGGGTTATGAATGGATAAGAGAAGAGTTGGAAAACAGCCAAAAATAACATTGTCATGGGAAATACTTTGAATTATATTAATGCATCGATTCAAGCATTTTCCCCTATCCAAGTGATAGGGGATAAGCAGGTTTTAGCTACCAAATACTTGAAAGAGCATGGTTTTGACTTTGGTAAAGATGAGGTGTGGCGGTTTGTTGATTTTTCGTCGTATCTTACTGATAATTTGGATTTGCCCAACGAAAATGAAAAACATGAATACGACTTTGTTTGTAATATTCCACACTTGGATACCACACGTCTTACGCTTTTCAACGGCTATGTGACAGATAGCGACAATATGATTGTAAGTCCGCAGGGAGTGATAATGGGTAGTATAAAAGAGGCTTTAAAACATTATCCGCAACAAGTAGCAAAATATTTTGCTACTTGTAACAAAAAGGAAAATAGCTTTTTGGCAGCAAATACTGCTCTTTTTACTGATGGTTTTTTCATATATGTGCCAGACAATGTGGTAATAGAAAAACCTATACAAATTTTAGACGTTATAAAGTCACAAATACCTCTGTTTTTGCAAACAAGAAATCTGATTTATGTGGGCAAAAATAGTAGGATTACTCTGATACATTGCGATGATTCATGCAATCAGAATCGTAGTTTTTCAAATAATGTAACGGAAATTTACATCGACCAAGATGCACATGTGGAACATTACAAGATGCAGAATATGAACAACAATTCGGGCTTGATGAACCACAATTACATTCTTATGCAGCAAGGTGCATCATTATTGTCGAATTCTATATCGCTTAATGGTGGTAATATTCGAAATCACAATGAGGTGCGTATGCTTGGCGAACATTGCGATGCTCAAGTACATGGATTGTATCTGATGGATAAGGAACAGAAAATGGATAACTATGTCTATGTCGAACATGCTTTTCCAAATTGTACTAGTAGCGAGTTGTTTAAAGGAATTTTGGATGATAGTGCACACGCTATCTTTAATGGTCATGTGCTTGTGTGTGAACATGCAACAAAAACAGATGCTTCGCAATCTAACAAAAACATATTGCTTACCGATAAAGCAACGGTTGATTCAAAACCTTTTCTAGAAATTTACAATGATGATGTTAAATGTTCGCACGGGTCAACGATAGGACAGTTAGATGAAACTGCTCTGTTTTACATTTGTTCTCGTGGTATTAGTGAGCGCACGGCTAAGACCTTGCTCATGTATGCCTTTTGCGATGAAGTGATACAAAAAATAGCCATAACTGCATTGGCAGAACGATTGTCGGATATGGTGAAGAAGCGTTTGCATGGAGAACTTACTGTATGCGATGAATGTGCACTTCATTGTTCGGTACCCGATTGTAAGTTTGATATTGATATAACAAAGCTATAGATTGTTTTCAAATATGATTAAAAACATAATATTCGACCTTTGCGGACCTATTATCACTATAGACTTGGATATGATGAATAGAAGGTTTTTCCATTTTGGAGTAAAGGGCATTGATAATCCTTACAAAACCCTCTACAAAGCAGGAGTTACCAAGGCTTTTGAGAAAAATCAAATCACAATTGAAGAGTTTTGTAATGAGGTTCGCAAGGTGTTGGATACCCCACTTGGTGATGTGCAGATATTGGATGCTTGGAACACTCTTATAGTACTGGCTCCTATGAAGCATGCCGTATTGCTAAGGCAACTTTCGAAACGTTACAATCTTTATCTGCTTAGTAACAGTGATGTTGTCAACGCTGATTATTTTCGAAAATATGTTGGTGAAAATTTGGGAGAGGATTTGTTTGCTAATGTTTTTCGCAAGGTGTTTTTCTCGTGTGAATTAGGTTTGCGTAAGCCTGAACCTGCTGTGTTTCAAACTATAGTTGTGAAAGAGAAACTTCGCCCTAACGAAACTCTTTTTATAGACGATTGCAAAAAGCACACCGAAGGTGCATCGTTTGCAGGGCTCAACACTATATGGCTTGAGAGGGGCAAAGATATATGTGAATTATTCGATACCGAAGGTGAAGTTCTTTATACAGCTACTTCGCCTTTGATGTGAGGATGAGGGTTGTAGTCTTCGAGTAGGAAGTCTTCGTAATTAAAGTCAAAGATGTCGGTCTTTTGAGGATTTAACTTCATTGTAGGTAGTTTGCGAGGCTCTCGGCTTAGTTGTAGATGTACTTGCTCTATGTGGTTGCTATAAATATGGGCATCTCCAAGAGTGTGGATAAATTCGCCATATTTTAATCCACATGATTGGGCTATCATCATGGTAAATAATGCGTAAGAAGCAATGTTGAATGGGACTCCTAAGAAAATGTCGGCCGAACGTTGGTATAATTGGCAAGATAATTTTCCATCGGCGACATAGAATTGAAATAATATATGACATGGAGGTAATGCCATCTTGTCTATTTCTCCCACATTCCAAGCACATACAAGCAATCGTCTCGAATCGGGGTTGGTTTTAATTTGTTCTATTAGTTGCGTTATTTGGTCGATAGACTTGCCATCGGCAGTTGCCCAGCTACGCCATTGCTTTCCATAAATAGGACCGAGGTCGCCATGTTCATTTGCCCACTCGTCCCAAATACTTACCTTGTGGTCGTGTAAATATTTTATATTAGTATCGCCTTTCAAAAACCATAGCAATTCGTAGATAATAGAACGGAGGTGTAGCTTTTTGGTGGTTAGTAAAGGAAAACCTTCATTCAAATCAAAACGCATCTGATAGCCAAAAACACTTTGAGTACCTGTGCCTGTGCGGTCGCTCTTGGTGTTGCCATTGGACAATACATGTTCTAAAAGGTCAAGATACTGTTTCATATTGCATTGTTTATTATAAAGTTGTATTATCTGTATCAATCTATTTTTTCACTGCAAAGGTACTACTTTTATTGGAAAAATGTATCATACTTAAATCTTTTTTCACTACAGATGACAAATTATAAGATTTGGTGGAAATTTGGATTAAGATTTATATTGGATTTTATATGTCGGGCAAATTGAATTCTGTTCATTTATTTATACCCTATTATTAATCTGTCTGCGGTAGGGTATAACGAGCGTGATGGTATACCGTCAATTTTGGACCAATATATAGCTCAAAAAATCCCTCGTGATGTAGTTGGATTTTCCTCCCGGGGGAAGTTTATCTACTACGTGATGTAGATAAAACTCCATTGTGATGTAAATTTCATTGACTCGTTTGTAGTGTTTTAAATTCTACATCACTTAATTGTTCTGACAACTATTAGACAGTTTGATTAAATCGATATGTATGTTTTTTATTGATATTCTTTAATTTTCGACACCATTATACTAAAACAGAAATATTAGCGTTTTATGAATATAAAATGCGATTGGGTGAAAAATAACGAATCATTAGAAAAGATAATATCTTTGGAAGATATCGATTATGTACACTTTTGGGGTACAAACGATAAGGTTTTGGAATTTGTAAGAATACTTTTTCCAAAACTGAAACTTATTGTTCGTGGCGAAATGCTCAAACTTGTAGGTGCTGAGGAAGATATAGTTTTCTTTGAAGAAAAATTTAAGTCGATGTTGTTCTTTTACGAGAAGTTTGGCAAGATTGACGAGGAGTCGATAATGCAAATTATGGACAATGTGACAGAGGGTTTGATAGAGGAGTCTTCGGGCGATGTATTGCTTCATGGTCGAAATGGGTTACTTATAAAGGCACGCACTGCCAATCAGCATAAAATGGTGAAGGCTTGCGAAACTAACGATCTGATATTTGCAGTGGGGCCTGCGGGTACCGGTAAAACATATACTGCAGTGGCATTGGCAGTAAGAGCATTGAAAAATAAAGAAATAAAACGTATTGTTCTTACCCGTCCTGCTGTGGAAGCTGGCGAAAATTTGGGTTTCCTTCCCGGTGATTTGAGAGATAAATTGGACCCTTATTTGCAACCTTTGTACGATGCGTTGCGAGATATGATACCTCAGCAAAAACTGCTTTCGTATTGGGAAGATAGTACTATAGAGATTGCACCTTTGGCATTTATGCGTGGACGAACCCTTGACAATGCTTTTGTTATACTTGATGAGGCTCAGAATGCTACACCATCTCAACTGAAGATGTTTCTTACTCGTATGGGTAGAAATGCCAAATTTGTAGTTACGGGCGATATAACTCAGATAGATCTTCCGAAGAATCAACGTTCGGGATTGCCACAAGCTATAGACATTCTTAAGGATATTGAAGGAATATCAATTATACAGCTTACCAATAAAGATGTGATACGCCATAAGTTGGTAACAAAGATAATCAACGCTTATGAAAATGCTAAAAACGAATAATATATGTTGCTGATTTATGTATCGAAATTGACCAATAGGGTAGGCTATACGCTCAATCTTATATTTAAAAGTATATTGCATATACCTTTCGAGATAACTTTGGACGAAAACTACTATGCAACCTTTGAAGGTTGTAAACTATGTTATTCCGATAAAAAGATAAGCGATGGCTTATATATCAAATCCGTAAAGCTGTTGTATCAGACTTCTATTGAAAATCAGGAAATACAAATGTCGGAATACGATAATTTTCCTATATTTTTTGCCACATACGGTAAAGACCAAACTTTGCCTTTCGATATTTTTGCAGCTTCGTTTTATTTGGTATCACGCTATGAAGAATATCTTCCGCATCATAAAGATTATCATCAACGCTTTGATTTCAAGGATAGTCTGGCCTATCAAAAAGGGTTTTTACATGTTCCGCTTGTAAATAAGTGGGCAAATTTGTTGGCAAATAAACTGAAAGAGGCTTATCCTGATTTTGTTATACCGTTGCGTAAATTTCATTTTGTGAATACTATTGATGTGGATTCGGCTTATTCGTTTAAACAGAAAGGTGTATTTCGGAATGTTGGCGGTTTTATTCGTGATATATTTAAACAGGATTATGAAAGTGTGAAAATGAGGGCAATGGTTATGCTCAATCGTCGAAAAGACCCATTTGATACATTTGATTTTATAATATCCCTTTCCGAAAAATACCATACAGAGCTATTGTTCTTTATACTTTTTGCCGATTATGACAACTACGACAAAAATATATCTCACAATAGTTTGAAATTCCAACAATTGATAAAACATTTGGCCGATTATTCCAAAGTAGGTATACATCCATCGTATGCTTCGATGGATCAGTCCGGCAAACTTACTGTTGAGATTAAGCGTTTGTCGAAGGTGTTGCATAAGCCTATAGTGCGTAGCCGATTCCATTTTTTGAGGTTTCAATTACCAATTAGTTACAATAATCTGATAAAAAATAATATAGATTCCGATTTCTCAATGGGATATAGTAATGAGTATGGGTTTAGGGCAAGTATATGTACTCCGTTTAATTTCTATGATTTGGAAACAGATGCAGAAACAGACCTTATCATACACCCCTTTGCAGTTATGGATACCGCTCTGAAAACATATCTTAACTGTACTACCGATGAGGCTTTGAATATATTAAAAAACATAATCGACGAAATAAAATCAGTAGATGGTACGTTCTATAGTATTTGGCATAACAATAATTTATGTGAAAGTTTCGGTTGGGAAGGATGGTCCAAGGTATATGAGCAGATGATAGATTATGTATATAAACAGAATTGAAATAATATAAAATAATTATATATTAAAACACTGAAAACAATGATTGTAGTAACAGGTGCAGCAGGTTTTATAGCAAGTGGATTGGTAGGAACCCTTAATAGATTGGGTATTGAAGATATTGTTATCGTTGATGATTTTGCTCAGACAAGAAAAATCAAAAATTGGGAAACTAAGAAGTATGTCGCCAAAGTGCAACGCAAAGATTTCTTTGAATGGTTTGATGCAAATGCCACAAAGATTGATTTTATTTTCCATTTGGGTGCCAGAACCGATACCACAGAGTTTAATTGGGATGTTTTCCAACATCTAAATTTCGATTATACTCGTAATATATGGACAAGATGTTGCGACAACAACATTCCGCTTATCTATGCTTCATCGGCTGCTACATACGGTAATGGTGAGTATGGATATATTGATGACCATAATATAGTGTCGTCACTGAAGCCTCTAAATCCATACGGTAGGAGCAAAAATGAATTTGATTTGTGGGCTTTGGCTCAAGAAAAGCAACCTCCATTTTGGGTTGGAACAAAATTCTTTAACGTCTACGGCCCCAATGAATATCACAAAGGAAGAATGGCATCTGTGGTGCTTCACACATTTGAAACTGTAAAGAAAACCGGCAAGATGCAACTATTTCGCTCTCACAATCCAAAGTTTGAAGATGGTATGCAATTGAGAGATTTTATATATGTGAAAGATGTGATAGATATACTTATACACATGTACAAAACTCGTCCTACAAATGGATTGTACAATGTAGGTACCGGCAATGCCGAAAGTTTTTTGGAACTTGCCACCTCAACGTTTATTGCTATGGACAAGCCGGTGAATATCGAATTTGTGGATATGCCTGAGGATATACGTGATAAATATCAATATTTTACCGAAGCCGACACCACAAAACTACGTAAAACCTACAAACTGCCAATGCATACATTGCGCGAAGGAGTTGCCGATTATGTGAAAAATTATCTGATACCAAACAATTATTTGTAATATATCAAATTATCTGCGTTATGAATTATAAAAACAAATTACATAAGATAAAAGCATTCGTGTTCGACTTTGATGGCGTTATGACCGATGGTGCCGTATGGGTATATGCCGATAAGGAAACTGTGAGAGCCGGAAATATAAAGGATGGCTATGCAATACAATATGCGGTAAAGAAAGGTTATTTGGTGGCCGTAATATCGGGAGCAACTTCGTTGAGCATAAACAATAGAATGGAATCACTTGGCGTAACCGATATATACACCGGAGCAGGCAATAAGATTGCGGTGTTTAAACAATTTCTTGACGAAAATATGTTGCAACCCGATGAAGTATTGTATATGGGCGACGATATTCCCGACTATGAAGTTATGCGCCGAGTAGGTGTGGCTACATGCCCTGCCGATGCGGCAATAGAGATAAAAGAAATAGCCGACTATATATCTCACCTACGTGGAGGTGAAGGATGTGTCAGAGATGTGATAGAACAAGTGTTGAGATTGCACAACAATTGGTTTCACCCTGATGCTGTAAATTGGTAATAATTAAAAATAATAGTATATGAGAAAGATTACAGTATATGTATTGTTGATGGCGTTTGTAACTACGCTGTATGCACAAATGATTGATGCTTCACAGGCTCATTATATGCGTGTTACCTACTATCACAATCGTTTTGAAGGTCGTTTGACATCCAACGGAGAGCGTTTCTCTCAAAGAAAATACACAGCAGCCCACCTTACCTATAAGTTTGGAACATTGCTGCTGGTAACAGATCCTGCTACCAATCGATGGGTTATTGTAAGAGTAAACGATCGTTGTCCCAAAAAAGGGATATTAGACCTTTCACGTATCGCAGCCAAGCAGTTGGGAATACTCCAAAAAGGAACTACAGAAGTAATGGTAGTGCCTTTGCCAAATGAGTATTACGAGGTGTGGCAGAAACAGATGTCGGTATTTAACAGCACCGAGGCTTCGGAGTTGGCATGC
>JAFWBF010000007.1 GCA_017507285.1 Bacteroidales bacterium
CAATATTAGCTCATCAAATTCCAATACATTTCTATTATCCCTCTTTATGGAGATTTAGAAAAGAAAAATACATGCGTTGGGCTTGGATAATTTTCGAGTCGACTCGATGGCTTCGCCGAGTCGACTCAATTAGTTCGCCGAGTCGACTCGAACATATAGCATGAGTCGACTCGACGAAGCAGTTGACTCGACTCGAAGACGCAATCGAGTCGAGTCGGAGACGCAGTTGAGTCGAGTCGATTTTCCTGATAATTCAGAAGCCGGATACAAAAAAGGTGGTATAGGATTGCTCCCACACCACCTCTTTTATCCAAAACTATTTAAATATTTATCTATTCGAGGCCATTTTCACTATCTTTCGTATTACTTCGCCTTGAGGAAGCACTACTTTCATAGTATAAACTCCGTCTGGAATTTCTGATATATCTATTTTATTTGAATGTTCCTTACTTATAAGTGTGCGACCATTCATATCAAGAATATCTATCTTTAAAACTCCATCGACATTTACAGATACCATCGAAGTTGCTGGATTTGGATACACCAATATGCTTTCCATCATATCAACTTCATCCACTCCTACGTCTTCTATAAAGTATGCAACAAAAGAAGAATCTTGTGTTACAAGTATATCACGAGGATTTTCGGTATTATTGTCATTCCAATGTGAAAATTTATAACCTGTATTTGGATAAGCACTTATGGTGGCAATTGTATTGTGGGCATAAGCATCACTTCCATATACAGTACCCATATTTTGATTGTCCGAAGTAACAGTAACATTGAAGTACACCGGATTAAAGTTGGCTATGTATGTTTCATTTCCTGTTACCACTACTGTACGAGGATTGTTGGTATCGCCATCCAACCACGATCTGAAAGTATAATATGGATTTGGATTTGCTGTAAGAACCACTGATGTATTATACGCATAACGTCCACCTCCATCAACAGCTCCCATAACATCATCATTAGACACAGCTGTTATCATAAAAGTATCTGGTACAAACATTGCCATAATGGTTGAATCTGAGACAATTTGCATAGTGCGCGGATTGTCGATCACGCCATCGCTCCATTGCTTGAATTGGTAATTTGCGTTGGCTGTAGCCGAAATTGTTATATCGGTATTTTCGGCATACACTCCGGTTCCCTCTGTAGTTCCAAATAATTCATCTTGAGTTTCTACCATCAATATATGCATTGGTTGTCCTTCGGGAGTAAAGGTTGCTGTAATAGTTGTATCATCAAACACAATGAATGATATTGTTGATGATGTTTCGAAATTGTTCCAACATACAAATTCACAATCTCCGTTTGGTAGTGCTGTAAGTGTTGCAAGCGTACCCATTGCATAGCTACCACCTCCTGTAACGCTACCATACTGTACATTATTCACTGTAGCAGTTACGGTTTTCATTATAGGAGTTCCCTTTACGGTAATATCGTCGATCAATACACCATAGCCATAACCATCTGTAGCTTCGAAAGCAATTTGATAATTTGCCGATGGATTTGGCAATACTATACTATCCATAGTCCATGTAGAAATATCACTTGTATATTCTGCCAAAAGTTGCCAAGTGTCAGTTGGAGATGACTTATAATAAACTCTCAATTCATCTTGGTCGCCACTCCAAATCTTCTGAGTATGCCAGAAAGTAAGATGCGGATTAGTTACTGTTGTAAGATTCAACAAAGGAGAGACAAGTTTGGTTACAGTACCATCTGATTGATGCAAAAAAGCAGCAACATTATTGCCCGAATGTGGCAACAATCCACTAGAAAATGTTCCGGTATACTGCCAATCATGAGTTCCGGAAACGTATTCCTGCATCCAACATGAAGGCATTGTTGTACTTTCAAAGCCTTCTGTAAAAGGTAACAATTGTGCTTCACAACGAGTAGTGAAAGTATTACAATCCGACCAGAATCCTGTATCGGTAGCACTACATATAGGTCTCACATAAAAGTCATAAGTTGTAGACGACAATAACTCCGACAAGTAACAAATATTTGAATTTACATATATCCTTGTTCCATTTCCTAATGTAAATCCTTCCAATCCATATTCCACTTCATAGCCTTGCGATGCCACCAAACCCGTCCAAGTAAGGGATGCCGAAGTTGATGCAACATTAAATGAAGTGATGTTTGCCGGAGCTGGACAAGTAATCAATGTATATGTAAAAGTTATGGAATCGCCATTATTGTCGGATATATTTGATATATCTACAAGAGATGCTGCTCCGTTGGACAAAAACGGATATGGATCTGTTTGAGAATTAAACTCGCTACGACCAACTGACGAGCTAAAGTGTGCAGAATATATATTTCCATTATATGATGTTGGAGTACCACCGGGACGGAATAGATAAACTTCGTCTAGTTCAGTAATTCCATCATAACTTGCATTTCCTTCGAATCGGGTATCTATACGATATATAAGTAATCCCGATCCGGGAATAGTGGTTTCAAACATATTGGTTTTCTTACGATATTCCAACACAAAATATTGATAAACGCTGTTGGAAGGTATTTTGTAACAAACGTTACCATTGGAAGCCGAACCCAAAGCGTGCAAGGTATATGTACCCGACTGTGTAAGGGTTGGGATACTATCTATCCAGTTTCCATACTTATATTTCATATACGCACCTTGGTGTTGCGGAGGGTTTGATGTATTCTCCATCAAATCCCATGGACCTGTTGCCGACATCCCTTCAAATCCCGGTTCGTAGTGATAAAGGTCGGGTGCTCCTAATGTGTGGAACATTTCATGACAAAGAGTTCCGTTGGTAAAATATGACGGAGCCGTTTCTAACTGAAAATTATAAACATTTACTTGCTTATTGTTGATATACGCTGTTTGCAGAAACAAATTATACTTGTGAGGCCATAATAAATCGCTCCAACCTCCAACATTACCTTTTACTACAAAACATACATTATCTACGTATCCATCATTGTCTTTATCAATGTTCAATGTTGGTGGAACAGATGGTCCTACCTCATCTACTGCATTCTTTAAAAGAGTATGCTCACGCATGACACGCTCATACTCAGTTTGATATCCACTAGGATTAGCCGCAGAGTATGGCTCGTAATAGCTTCTTGGGTAATCGTCTTGATACGAAACAATAGAAGTTCCATTAGGTGCAGGATATAAATAAGTGGTAACATTCAACTGATTGTACGATGCCTTTCTGAAATAATTAACCATCGAATTGGCATTGGCAGCAGTATCATTAAACATTCCATTAACGGTCGCGTATGGAGTTGCTAATTCGGAATCGCCCGAAAAACGAATAAAAATAACAATATTGTTCAACTGCCCTCTATTAGTTATAGTATCTCCCACTAGCTTACGCATATTTTCCGGAACCATATCGTGATAGGCTTTTCTTTTGGCTATCCATTGTTCGGCCGAAATATTTATATAGGGTTTCAAACCTACCTCTTCGGGGTTGTGAATATTGGGGATAAATGACGATGGAACAAGACGATCTCCATCCTTTATTGCATATACATAGTAGCCTGTCTCTGGATTAAGCATTATGGTATATCCACGTTCATCGTGCAAATAATTATAATACTCATCACCGGTAGCAAAACATCGCAATTCGGTACCATTTGGTTGGGTAAGTGTACACGGTACATTTCTCAGAAATGCTGCATACATAACACTTGTTGTCAATAACAAAAATGTCAATAATGATAATAACTTCTTCATTGTATCTATAGTTTATTTTATATTTATTTTCGGGGTGCAAAGATAATAATTTTTTTCCGTACAAGCCACATTTTGCCTAATGAATAAATCTTAATTCTTTCAAATCACAAGTAATAGATTTATTATCAAAAGTTTCAAGCAATAAAAATCCTTCTTCGGTTACATCTTTTATAGTGCCTTTTATAAGATTATTCCTATAATAATATTCTCGTTCCTTGCCCAGATAAAGCAAATTTGCAAGATATTCTTCACCTATTTCTAATATTTTCCCGTCCCTCAGTTCCTCATATCGTGTCAATATGCGATACATAATAGTATCTAATACCTCACTAGGTTCATAGTCTTTACCTGTTATAATCTTCAATGATGTTGGATTGGGAATATTACTTCCAAACATAGTTTGATTTACATTAAAGCCCACTCCTACTATAGAAGCATTGTAGATTCCGGCTCTAAATTTATTGGATATCAATATTCCACAAATCTTATTTTTACCTACATATATATCGTTAGGCCATTTGATAGATATTGCTTCTGTGCCAATTTCCTGTTTTAGAAAATCCACCATTGCCAACGATATCACTTTTGTAAGCATAAAACGATTGGCTATAGGTAAAAAGATAGGTTTTAAAAGAACACTAAAAGTGAGATTCTTATAATCCTCACTCTCCCATACATTACCCCTCTGCCCCACTCCTGCAGTCTGACATACAGCACGTACCACCAAACCTTCCTCGACTGAGGAAATATCCATCGATTCGAGACACTTATTGGTAGAATCTAAGACATCAAAATTTTGAATATTGTATCGCATCACAATTCCTATAGTTATTGTTTTTTAATCTTTTTGTATTACCAACTACATGATATACTATTTATTGCAAAATACTTCTTTTTTGAAATACCGATATCCCAAATATAACATCAATCCCTTTATCATCGGAAAAATAAACCCATCTATTTTTTCTAGATATAACATTTACACCATTCAAAAAAGAAGGGGATATAGCTATAAACAATATCCCCTTCAAATAAAATGTAATATAAATCAGTATATTAGTTTCTGCAATTTACCAAACGATCGGTATCGCTTGCTATTACAAATTCTTCATCGGTTGTAACTACCATTGTAGTCACTCTTGAATTTGGAGTAGATATGATTTTATCTTCGCCCATTATTGTTGCATTCAAGGCTGTATCAATTTCTATTCCCAAATATTCCATATTTGTAAGAATCGGCTCACGCATAAACCATGCATTTTCACCTATACCACCTGTCATTACCAATATATCACATCCGTTCATTACGGCAGTATATGCACCTATGTATTTTCTTACATGATGAGCAAACACATTGAAAGCATTTGTGCAACGTTCATCACCTTCATCACGACCGGCACGAACATCACGCATATCCGACTTTCCACAAAGACCTACAAGACCACTCTTTTTATTAAGCATTGTATTCATATCGGCATAGCTCATATTTTCTTTTTCAGCTATGTATAACAATACACCGGGATCTACATCACCACAACGCGTTCCCATTACCAAACCTTCCAATGGCGTAAATCCCATTGTTGTGTCTACCGACTTTCCATTTTTTATAGCAGCTATAGAAGCCCCACTACCCAAATGACAAGTAATTATCTTCAAATCATGCCAATCTTTACCTATCATCTTTGCAGCTTTTTCTGCTACATATTTATGGCTTGTACCATGGAAACCATAACGACGTATTTTATATTTTGTATAAAGTTCGTATGGCAAACCATATAAATATGCTTCGGCCGGCATAGTTTGATGGAACGAAGTATCAAATACAGCTACTTTCTTTATATTAGGAAGCAATTCTTCGGTTGCATAGATACCTTTCAAAATAGATGGAGTATGTAATGGAGCTAATTCCGAAAGATTTTGAATATGCTTAATCACCTCTTCATCAATTATAACACTATCTTTGAACACTTCACCACCATGAGCAACACGGTGTCCACAAGCGCCTATTTCATTCAAATCTTTTATAACTCCCAATTTAGGGTCGGTGAGAGTATGCAATACAAGATTAATACCGTCTGTATGATTTGCTATAGGCAATTGTTCATAATGCTTATCTCTTCCGGCTGGACGATGAGTAAATTCTCCCATTTCAGAACCTATGCGTTCCAATAATCCTTTTGCCATTACCTCTGCGTTGTTCGACATATCAATCAATTGATACTTAATAGAGGAACTTCCACAGTTTAAAACTAGAATCTTCATTGTATAACTTATTTATTTATTGTACTTTATTTATTTTACCGCTATTTTTTTACATCTCCAAATTTACAAATAATTTCTCAAATAACAAAGGCTTATTCTTTTTTTTAGAAATAATATTAATGAAAACCAACCATAGTATTATTAGAACAATAAAAAAAAGAACAACTAATATTCTATAACCCATATTCCCAATCGACAATTAATCAGAATATTTAACTATTATTCATTCCATTCCAAAGTACCTCTCTGATGGAAAATTTGAGGATTTTTGAAATTTTCATCCGATTCAAATCCATCTCCATACGTAACTCTAGAACCATTTACAGACTTCAAAGGCTTATCGGAATATATTTTTTTCTCCTTTTTGTCCCAAATCAATGATTCCATGTAAGTAGTATCTCCCGAATCGTAATCAATTATTACTACATTATTGCGAGCTTCCATAATTTTTTTTGAATCGTATGATACTGCATATTTTGCAGACAGTGAAGTAGAAACTTCCTTATCCTTATTAAAAAATTCAAGATAAATACCTTCGGGATATTCGGTTTTAGATTCTTCGCCATCATATACATTTATAATTGAAGCGATTAACCTCAACTGCACATTCCCTTTTTTACTCTGTATTATTTCTGAATCTTTTACAACCTGTACCGGCATGTCTGATTGGTCGAAAAATTGTATCTCTTCCATATCATTCGAACATCCGATAAAAACAAACACACCTGCTACCAATAGTAGTAGGCGTGTTTGTGTTCTTATGCAAGCAAAGTATTTCACTATACTTTATTTTATTGTTCTAACTGTTGTTGTTTCGCCAATCCATCCTCCAACGGTGAACGAAGTGCCATCCATTATATTTTCCATAAAAGCATCTGTTTGGCTTGGAAAATGTCTGGAGTATGTATTTATAAATTTGTTTGCACGTTCTGTCATTTCAGGAGTATCTTCTACATTTTTAGCTTTTATGGCTTTATCTACTGCAGCCCAATAAGCCACACGACTCATAACAGGACCGCTACCACAGCAACTACCTGCCGATTCGGCATACAATGCTGCTATAATCATATATGGCTCACCTTTAGTAGGGTCTATCTTTGCAGCTTCGTAAGCAGCACTTCTTGAAGCAGAATATGCTCTAGAACCTTGGTAGGCATAAGCCAAACGCAAGTAGGCCTGATATTTTTTATCTTCGGCTATACCTTCCACAGCTTCTTTCAAATATTCTGCGGCTTTACCATATTGTTGTTTAGTCAAACACAAGTTTCCCATCATATAAGCCGATTCGGGACTTGGCTCCATTGCATGTAGTTTTTCGGTTGTATTGAAAAACAAGTCGGTTTTTGTACAACCTTTACTTTCCAATAAGTTAGATATTTTCTTTATAAGTTCCAAATCATCTGGTGATGCTTCGTACTTCTTGCCAAATATATCCACAAGTTGCTCGCAAGAAGCGTAGGGCGAAAATGCGGCCTCTACATTTGCCATCGCTACTTGTATGTCAGCCTTCTTGTCGGGGTTTGCTTTCAATGCTTTTTCCAACAACGTAGAAGCCAAATCATAGTTATCAATAATCAAAGTTGGTTCGGCTTTCTTTTCGTGTACATAGTATATTGTAGCTTCAAAGAATTTATATATATATGAAGCCTCCAAATTTTCTCCATCAATCTTCACTGCTTCTTCATAAAGTTTATAGTAATCAGCTACAGCCGAAGTACCTCTCAATTGCTCAAGATCCATAGCTTTACGAGCCTTATTCAAACCTTCTTCTCCAAAATATTGGATTCTAAGATCATACATATTCATCAGTTCATCTATGTACTTTTGTTGTTCTTCGCCGGTCTTGGCGTTTGCCATCATATTTTTCAAAATAACGCCTCCGCGTATATACAAGTTTTTGTTATATCCGGGACAATATTTCAATATTTCCTTCCAAGGACCGTATGCATCAGCATAATTTTTCATCTTATACGACTCTTGGTACAAGGATAGATTTTCGATACATTTCACACTGTCTTCAGGTGTTTTACCTGTTTTTTGAGCATTAGCAGAAACGGCTAAAGCTGTTATCATCAAAGCCATTCCTATTCTCTTGATTTTTTTCATCTCTGTATTCGCTATTTTTATTTATTAATCGATTTATTATTTCCTTTGTATATGTTTCTATTAATCATATTTGCGTTTCTTAAACCACGTATCGCTTGTAGAAAGCGACAAACCTATTTGGAAATAATTCTTACGCAATATTTCTTTCACTCCATAGGAACCCCATTGGAAATTTAGGTTAATAATGGATTTCATCTTACGTACCGGAAGCGACACACCTGCATGTATACCAAAATCATTCAGTGTTTCGTTGGTTCCTGTGAGCTGATTCAGCACGCATAGTTTTCCCAATTCTAAATGTACACCTGCTCTAAATGACATCTTTTCAAAATACTTCGATGCCAAATAATCGCCCATCTTTTCGCCTCCAAATGCAAACCTATAACTTTCGGTATAATCAAATGCCGTCCATCCTCCAAAAATATCATTTGTTGTATTTTCAGTATATTTAGGCATATTCCACGACGAATAGCTTGCATCTAATCCAACCATCCACTTCTCATTGCGCATCAACGACAAACCAACACCTACAATGTGTGGCATATCCAAAGTGCTTTCATATTCAACTGCGGGAAATATCGTATCACGAACATAATCCAACATTCCTTGAGACACAAAAGTATAAACCACAGAATTGTCTTTAACCTTAAGATTTGAAGGCACAGAAGAATAAGTCAAACCCAAACCTAATGTGTATTTTTCATTCAATTCATGAAAGTACTGCAACCCAAAATCGAAAGTAAAATTGTTTATATGCGTTTCTTTTAGTTTACGAGAATTAAGCATATGTGCCGAATCAGGAAACTCAAATGTAATAGCTCTTGTTTCTTTTCCAAACAAATAATTCACATTAAATCCCACTGAAAGATTTTTTGTTATCTTAAAAGCATGCCCCCAATAGAATTTCGTTACCCCACCGGTTCCGTCATATACACTTTGCGAAAAAAGTGAATCGCCATTACCCATTGTATACAAATTCTTGGTAGTGATATAGCTAACCTCGCTGAACGGTAATATACCAATGCTTGTTCGCCACCACTTGGTCAAGGGCATTCCTAACAGTATATGAGTAAGAGCAGCATCGGCATCATAAAGAGATTCTTCATTGTTGGTTAATGTAACAAAATCTGCTGCAAGCCCCATATCAAACACAAATGAATTGCTATCCATTGCTGTGTACGATGCGGGATTATTGTTGTTGATCATATTATTTTTTCGTATTGTATAAGACAATCCGCCCATCGAATTGGTATATGGATGGAAATAAAAAGTTTTTAATTCGCCTACTCCAAACTGAGAATAGGGCGAATTTACTCCATTTTGAGCAAAGATAGAAAGTGTTATACTCAACAATAGTACAAACAACAAACCTTTATTTTTCTTATTATTCATTTGTATTCAATATTTTATTAAGTCCTACAAGCAATAGGTTTGAATCTGCAAAGTTCGGAAATTTTACTCGTTTTTCAAAATAAATTGCATCACCTCCTGTAAATATTACATTCATTTTTCCAAATTTCTCGACATACCTCTCTACAAATCCTTCCAATTCTATAACTGTTCCATTAATAACCCCGTTGAAGATAGAGGAACGAGTATCATAACCAACAATATCCACGCTACCGCCATTATCAAAGGAAAGTAACGGCAATTTATCAGTAAAAGTATGCAGAGCCTTAAATTTCATCGAAATTCCGGGCATAATTGCACCTCCCAAATATTCGCTGTTGCTAGTTACAAAATCCAACGTAATACATGTTCCCATATCTATAACCAAATTGTTTTGATTTGGAAACAAAACTGTTGCTCCCACAGCTGCTGCCAATCTGTCGGTGCCCAAAGTTGTGGGAGTTTTATAAAGATTTTGTATTGGCAACTTCAAATCAGACGATAAAACCTTGTATGGAATATCGGCAAACAAACCATCGTAATCAGCCGGTGTTCCTACTTGCGAAACAATTGCCCTATCAATCGGATAGCGAGCTAATATATATTCGATGTTTTCCCGTTTCAAAACCAAATCGTATATCCATCTATAACGAAGTGTTTCTACATCAAACACTGCAACTTTTGTTCTCGTATTTCCTATATCTACAACCAAATTCATCAATAGGTATCGCTTACTTATTATTAAAAAAGTTCATCGTTCTATCTATCCCCATTGTAGCGAAAGTTTTTATGGCCTCGCAAGCCTTATCAATCTGAGGATCTATGGTTATAAGTTCTTCGGTCGAGAACTTTCCAAGCACATAATCTATCTGTCTACCTCTCGAAAAGTTATCTCCTATTCCAAAACGCAGGCGTGCATAATCAGAGTGTCCCAATGTTTCTTCTATGTTGCCCAAACCGTTATGACCACCGGCACTACCTTTCTTTTTGATACGTATGGTACCCACGGGCAATGCGATATCATCGACTATAACTAGTACATTTTCTATAGGAATTTTCTCGGTTTTCATCCAATAGTTCAATGCTTTACCACTAAGATTCATGTATGTCGTAGGCTTAATTAGCAGCAATGTACGCCCTTTGTGTCGCATCTCGGCTGTATAGGCATGACGCTGTATTTCAAATTTACAATCGGTACCTTTTACCAATCTATCCAAAACCATAAAGCCTATATTATGGCGTGTATCTTCGTACTCGCTACCTATGTTACCCAATCCTACTATTAAATATTTCATTTCGTTATCAATCTTCTTTTCTGTTTTACAGAACGATAAAATATTTTTCAGCCAATTCATCATCGTAAATAAAGATGCAAAGTTACGCAATTTTTCTCATGTAAAAGTATTTGCAGACATATTTTTTTTGGAAGACTTTCCAAACATATCCAATCTTCAAATTTACATCACGAGGGAGATGAAATTACATCACGAGGGAATTTCAACGGGATCGTGATCCAGGTAAACCTCCCTCGCGAGGTATTTACGTATGCAGCAGAGTATATCTATCCGATATTTGTGATATACCGCCAACTGGTTTATACCCTATCATCGCAATACTGATACCCTACCATGAACAACCATGTGGATTACGCTCCCCAAGAGCCATGGTTTGGCACCGTAAGTATGGGAGTTGGAGGTCGTAAACATAGGACTTTCGACCTCTAACCCTAATGGTTACACTATCTATATATGGGGCAATAAAAAAAGGGATTCTCTTTTTCGGAGAATCCCTTTATAAGTAAAATCATTGTTTATTTCATTATTTTACTACAGTAAGTTTCTTAACTGCCGAACCTTCGGTTGTTGTGATGGAAACCATGTAAACACCTTTTACCAAATCTTGAGTGTTGATTTGTACATTTTCTGCATTTACAGTGAATGTAGCAACTGTTTGACCTACTGTATTGATGATAGCAACTTCTTTTATTGTTGCGTTAGAGCTTATCATTGCATAGTCTGTAGCAGGATTTGGATAAACAGAGAAAGCAACATCAGTAGCTTCTTCGATAGAAGTAGGATCTATTTCTACTACATCGGTCAATTTTACTTCGTTTGCATTCAATATAGTACGAGCATTAACATCAGCATTGTATTCTGCTACAAAAGCTATCATAAACAAATCAGTTGCTTTTACAGTTTCAGGAACAGTGTAAGTATAAGTTTTGGTAAATGTTCCGTTGGTAGCAGAGTTGGTTATTACGCCTGCATCACCCCATACATTCGACAAAGAAGCACGGATAGAATGGTTGTGAATATAATTTCTTCCCAAATTTGAACCTGCTTGAGCTTGGTTTATTTTTACATTATCTTCTTTGATATAGAAACCTACGCGAGGATCATTGAAAGCAGAAATATCAGATACAACAGTTCCTGATACTGTAGCAGACAATTCGCGAGTTTCGCTATTGAAAGTAACATTTGTAATATCAACTGTTACGAAAGCAGGAACTTCTGAAGCAGCTTGTAAAGATTCGGGTGTTACTACGCCTACACTCATAGCGGGACCGGGATTGCCGGGATATTGAGTTCTGTCTAACATAGCAGCAGGTGCAAATGTGGCACCACCATCGTTGAACATAACACACATTTCTTCGCTTTCAGGGATAGTCAAAGCATCTGTGTAATATCCGGCATGGTGGCTCATCCATACAACGTTATTGAAGCTAGGAACAAATTGATCCAAATATTCGTGTGCAGGAGGACAGTTTGGACATTTAGCAGTAGTAAATTGTTCGAAGAATACTTTGCGTTGAGTTGCATTGTCATAGATAGATACGGTAGAACTCAAAACATTGTCAGATGCACTATCTACTACACCATTAGGATTAGAAACTGTAACTTCAATTTCATGACCACCTGTAGCAGTAATATTTGCAGCCACGTTGTGAGTAAATTCGTATGTTCCGTTGTAAGCTAAGTTCAAGTCTGTTACAGTGTAAGTAGCTACATTTTCACCACCATCGATGCTGTAAGTAACGTCAAACGATGTCAAAGGAGCAACACCTTTATTTATTATGGTTCCTTTTACCGAAAAATCGGTGCTAACTCTTGCGTAAGCAGGAATACTTAGTTTATTCAAAACTATTTCGTTTTGAACAGGAACAAGAACTTTAATATCGTCAAGCATTAGGTAATATCCATCACCTTTGTTGATAAAAGCAACATAAACAGTATCGCCTACGTATGCATCCATATTAATCATATATTCGTTGAATCCGGCAGGAACCGAAGGAATGCTTAACAAAGAAGCTGTAAAATCTTCTTTAGCAACACCAACTGTAGAGGCTTTTACTTCCAATACTTCAGGAAAATTAGGATCATAACCTACAGCTTTGAAGTTTAAGTAATAGCCCGAATCAGGAACTACAATTGCAGGAGTGATAAGCCAACGGTCGCAAGCATTACCTTGTGGCTCTGTCCAAGAGATAGAGATAGCAACTTTTCCAATATCGGAGAAATTGTAAACATCCCAGCTTTGAGAGAATCCTTGGTAATAGTTTACTAAATCATCACCATAGGTTGTCCAACCTTCAGGAATAGCACCCACGTAAGTTTCAGGATCTGTGGCTACATTGTTAAAATCTTCCGAGAAGATTGTTTGTGCATTAATAGCAACCGAAACGATGGCTGCCATTACAAATAATAATGTTTTCTTCATGATAAAAGTTTTTTTAATAATACATCTATTAATTTCAATATTAGGTTGCAAAGGTATGTATTTTTTTTCATTCGGCAGACAAAAACGAAATATTTTTTTTACCATTTCCTCATATATTGCAGTAAAAATGTGTAAAACAATTATATATGCAACACAATAAAAATAGAAATACATACGTTTTTCTGTCTCTCAAAGACTAAAGTTGGTATAAAAAGAGACATTATCATAGCAAATTTGGGATGGTATTTTGTCTTTTTCTCTACAAACTCTAATTCTTTTCAACAGAGTCAAACAATGCATATAACATTAGATTATAACAAAACATACAAACATGAACTACTCGTCAAAGATAGCCGAAGCTCTTAATCTCTCGCCCCGACAGGTTGAGAAGACCATCGAACTGCTCGAAGGCGGTGCCACCGTTCCATTCATAGCCCGCTACCGCAAGGAAGCCACCGGTAGCCTCAACGAGGTGCAGATAGCCGCCATTCGCGATATGCTTATCAAATGTAAGGAGTTGGACAAGCGTCGCGAAAGTATAGTCCAATCTATTGAAGAACAAGGCAAACTTACGCCCGAACTCAAGAAGCAACTGCTAACAGCCGAAACAATGACCGAACTCGAAGACTTATATCTTCCCTACAAACCAAAACGCAAAACTCGTGCCTCCATGGCTGTCGAGAAAGGTTTGGAACCTTTGGCCAACAGTATTATGCTGCAACAAAATGTAGATATAGAGACATTGGCTGCCAAATATGTAAACGCAGAAAAAGGCGTAGCCGACCCCGACGATGCCCTGGCCGGTGCCAGAGATATAATAGCCGAACGAATAAACGAAGACACTACAGCCCGCAACCGCATGCGAACCCTTTACCGCCGCTCGGCAATGCTTACCGCCAAGGTGGCCAAAGGCAAAGAAGAAGAGGGCGAAAAGTACAGCTCGTGGTTCGACTGGGAAGAAAACATGATGAAAGCCCCATCACACAGAATACTGGCAATGTTTAGAGGCGAAAACGAGGGTTTCCTAAAAGTAAAGATACAACCCGACGACGACACCAAAGCCATTGAGCAACTTGAAAAACAATTTGTAAAGGGATACAACGACAGCTCGGAACAAGTTAAGATGGCAGTGAAAGATAGCTACAAACGACTCCTCGCCCCTTCGATGCAGACCGAATTTTATAACATACTGAAAGAGCGTGCCGATGCCGAAGCCATCAAAGTGTTTGCCGAAAACCTTCGCCAGCTGTTGCTTGCATCGCCTCTGGGACAGAAACGTGTGCTGGCCATTGATCCGGGATTCCGCACAGGCTGCAAGGTGGTATGCCTCGACGCTCAAGGCAATCTTATTCACAACGAAACCATTTATCCTTTCACATCGGTAAGGGAAGAACACGATTCGGTGAAGAAACTCGAGAGCCTTGTGGAAGCATTCAAGATAGAAGCCATAGCCATTGGCAATGGTACAGCCGGACGCGAAACGGAAGAGATAGTGAAACGTGCACGCTTCAAAAACAAAGTGATAGCCGTAATGGTAAGCGAAAACGGTGCATCCGTTTACTCGGCTTCCGATATTGCCCGTCAGGAGTTTCCGGACTATGACGTTACCGTTCGCGGTGCTGTGTCTATAGGTCGAAGGCTGATGGACCCACTGTCGGAGCTGGTAAAGATAGACCCCAAGGCAATAGGTGTAGGACAATACCAGCACGATGTAAACCAATCACTACTACACGAAAGCCTAAACGATGTGGTGGTAAGCTGTGTAAACAATGTTGGCGTGGAGCTGAACACTGCCAGCAAAGAGTTGCTAAGCTACGTGTCGGGCATAGGTCCGGTGTTGGCCAAAAAG
>JAFWBF010000051.1 GCA_017507285.1 Bacteroidales bacterium
CCTCCTATCAAAATGGTAAAAAACCGTATCATCTTGTGCAATGCCACTCCCCTATCTACCACCATATTGTGTATAGGTTTAAGCATGGAATCATACATAGCTTTATCCATCAATCGGAAAGCAATGGTTTTATCGCCCACTATGGCTTGGTCATGACTCTCACAATATGCCACCGTTTTTACATCAGTAAGTCTATCGTTCATTACCTTCCATAAATCAGCCATCGACCATTGCTCATCACGCTGCTCCTTAAGCAACTTTATCCAATAGTCCGGCAAAGCCATAGCCATTCTATAATCAAACCCTACACCACCGTCGGCAATAGGACAAGCTATACCAGGCATACCGCTAACCTCTTCGGCTATAGTAACAGCATCGGGTCGAAGAGTATGTATCAAATCATTGGCAAGGGTAAGATATGTTATAGCATCCTCATTAACGCATGTACCAAAATAATTGTCGTACGTACCAAAATCGTCTACATAGCCGTGATGCTTATATATCATAGAGCTAACACCATCGAAGCGGAACCCATCAATATGATATTCCTCCATCCAATAGCGTATGTTTGACAAAAGAAATCGTTGCACATTAATATCACTATAATCAAACAGCTTTGTTTTCCAATAAGGATGAATATTCTCCGACTCTTTTGGCGAATAAAGATTTTCCTCACCATCAATCATATTTAAACCTTCTGTGGTATTGCCGACATAATGTGCATGTACCAAGTCCATCACCACCGCTATACCATTGGCATGTGCAGTACGAATAAGGTGTTTCAGAGCATTGGGAGTTCCAAACCTCGACGATGGAGCAAAGAAATTGCTTACCTGATAGCCATAACTGCCATAATAAGGATGCTCGGCAATAGCCATAATTTGGAGAACATTATACCCCAAATCTTTTATGTAAGGAATAATATTTTCTTCAAACTGCTTATATGTTCCCACACCTTCTTTCTCTTGAGCCATACCTATATGGCATTCGTATATCAGCAGTGGCATAGCATTTATAGCCACTCCCCTATCATCCTGCCAATCAAAAGGTTTTTCGGGTGCCCACACCCTGCCTACAAAACTTTTGGTTTCTTTATCCTGAGTAGCATATTCCACAAAAGCAGGCAAGTGCATAGAATATCCATTCTTCCCTTTTACATACAACATAACCTCCTCATTATGCATATCCTTTATAGGCAGAAACACTTCCCACACCCCATCACTCCTCTTGGTCAGAGGATAACGACATGGCTCCCAATCTGCAAAAGTACCGGTAAGATAAACAGCCGACGCACGCGGCAACCAATCACGAAAATACCACCCTTTCAATTCCTTATCGTAATGAAAACCCATATCTTTGTGCCATCCGGCAAAATCATACAGCGAACCATAGCCATGCAAGATATTTCCTTTCAACACTCGATACCTCTTGTGTCGCATCTCTATTTTATCGGCCACAGGTTGCAACCAAGGGTCGTTATCTACAATTTTCATAGTCGTAACGTTATTAACACTTCATTCATAGTTTGCAAAGTTTGCCAGTCTTTGAGAATTATTTCTGTATCTTTCCAAAAAAAAGCGTAACTTTGCCCAACAGTATAAAGAACATAAAACACAATTAATTTGTTGAAAACTAATAATAAAATAATATCCGACAACACATACCAATACCATCGTTTGAGCAACGGAATAGGCATAGTGTTCAAACGCAATTCGTCAATAGTAGCTCATAGTGGTATTTTTATCAATGTTGGTTCGCGCGATGAAGATAAAAAACACGAAGGAATAGCACACTTTATAGAACATTCTATTTTCAAAGGCACAACACATCGCAAAACCTATCATATACTCAACCGCATTGACGGTGTGGGTGGTGAACTCAATGCTTATACCAACAAAGAAGAAACTTGTATATATGCCTCGGCATTGGCCGGATATTTGGAACGCTGTCTCGAGCTATTTGCCGATATCATTTTCAACTCCACATTCCCTCAGAAAGAGATCGAAAAAGAAAAGGAAGTTGTATTGGACGAAATAAATTCATACAAAGACACACCGTCGGAACTGATATTTGACGAATTTGAAGAATTATTCTTTGGCGACCATGCTTTGGGACACAACATATTGGGCAACGAGAAAAACATCCGACGCTTTACCTCCAACGAACTTAGCTCCTTTATACATAACAACTATACTACCGACAAAATGATAATATCGGTTATAGGCAACGTTGAGTTTGACAAGGTGATAAAGCTGTGTATGAAATATTTTGGCGATAGGCCATCGTCGTCATCAAAAGTGCAACGATGTGCACCCGAATGTTGCAACAATTTTACAAAAGAGAAAAACAAACATATCCATCAAACACACGCCCTTATAGGATGCCAAGCCTACAACACATATAGCAACAAAAAAGTGGCTTTTACGCTAATCAACAACATACTTGGCGGGCCGGCTCTAAACTCCCGACTAAACATTGGCATACGAGAGAAGTACGGGCTGTGCTACAACATCGAATCGCAATACACACCTCTTAGCGACAGCGGAATATTCTATATATATGTGGCTATGGACAAAGAGTTTAAAGACCGAATAATAGAACTGATATTTCGCGAGATAAACCGTTTGAAAAGTACACGTCTTACCGATTTGCAACTATCGGCAGCAAAACAACAACTAATAGGACAGCTGGCCATAAACGAAGAATCGGCACTAAATGAGATGCTGGCCATGGGAAAAGCATACATGAATTTCAACAAAGTAGATTCTCTCGAAGAAATAAACCGCGACATTATGGCTATAACCTCTGATGAGATACTGGATATTGCCAATGAAATATTTATAGAAAACAACTTCAGCAAGCTGTTTTATTTCTAATATAAGTATGACATAGCAAAACACACACACTACCCTTGATACAAAGTAGTGTGTGTGTTTTCAGTATATTGCTCTATTGTCATTAGTGTTTTTTTTGCGTAAGCTTGGCTTCTACCGACATTGTCGTGTGGGGCACCACACGTAGGCGTTCCTTAGGTATCAGCTTGCCGGTAACCTTACATATACCGTAAGTCTTGTTTTCAATACGTACCAAAGCGGCTTTCAAATCTTTGATAAACTTCAACTGGCGGGCTGCCAACTTGGCATTTTCTTCTTTTGAGAGCACGTTGCTACCTTCATCCATAAGTTTGAACGTTGGTGCAGTATCGCTGATGTCGCTCTCGTCGTTGGCTACGGCCTCGGTAAGGCGTGCCAAGTTTTCTTCTGCCTTCTCGAGTTTCTGAAGAATAATTTCTTTAAATTCTTGTAGTTCTTCAGCCGAATAGCAGGTTTTTTCGTGGTTTTCGTTGCTGTTATTTGTCATAGTTCTTCTTATTTAATCATACCGACAATTAATTTCTACATCAGTCCGTGCAAAGTGTTTTGCAACCGGATTTTGATTTGCAAAAGTACACACTTATATGGACTTTATAGGTGAGATAACGCAAAAAAAAGCCTAATGTTATCAACCGACAGAAATATATTTCAGTGTTTATGCACCTTTGGGGCGGTTTGGCATGTTAATAAGTTGTTTCAATACACTTTGTCTATTATGCTTTTTATCCTCAAAAGTTCGGCCACACTCCATGCCTGAGCCACTGCACCACGGGGAATATGCGGCTCGTTGCCGTCGTAGATTTCGGGCACGGTACCTATACATTTTTCTTTGAGCGAGGCCTCCATTTCTCCAAATATGCTTTTAGCCAAAGGCAGTCCCTCACGGCCATACACTTTTATGTATGCCTCTACAAAAGGTCCCAGCAGCCAGGGCCACACCGTACCTTGGTGATAAGCCATGTCCCTTTCGGCTTGCGAGCCTTGGCAGGTGGGATGATAATCGGGGCTGGAGGGCGAGAGGGTTCTGATACCGCGAGGTGTAAGCAGCTCGGCCTTTACCTTGTCCACCACTGCCTTACGCATACGGTCGGTGATGGGCGAATAAGGCAACGATACGGCAAAGAGCATGTTGGGCCGCACCGAAAAGTCGCGATAGTCGGGGCGTACACAGTCGGCAAGGTATCCGTGCTCGTCGCTCCAAAAGTTGAGTTGGAAATGCATGGGCAGGTCGGTGGCTATGTCTATCCATTCGTCTACAAATTTTTGGTCGGCGGCGTATGTTGCCATCTCTATGGCAAAAGATATTGCGTTGTACCACAAAGCGTTTATTTCCACTGCATATCCCTTACGCTGCGTTACGGGGCGGCCGTCGACCACGGCGTCCATCCATGTAAGGGCACGCCCCTCTTCGCCCTGCCACAGCAGTCCGTTGTCGTCCATACGTATGGCATATAGCGTACCTTCGCGGTAGCATCGCAGTATCTCTTTGCATACGGGGCCGTATTTGTTCCACAGCCTGCGGTACGACTTTGGCGTGTCGGCATATTGCTGAAGGGTCCAGAAGAACCACAGCGATGTGTCGGCACTGTTGTAGCTGTTTCTACCCTTGGCTGCGATGTTTGGGAAAAGGCCTTGGTTTAAAGATTGCTTCATGCTCTCCACCACCCTTGGCGTAAGGTCGGGCCGTGCCAGTGAGAGTCCCGGAAGGGATATGAAGGTGTCTCGTCCCCAGGTTCCAAACCAAGGGTATCCGGCTTTTATGTAGGTATGTTTGTCCTTGTCTGTAACCACAAATTGAGAGGCTGCTTTTTGCAAACAGGCGGCATACGAACCTATTTCGCGCCGATGAGCCAGCTCTTTGTTGAAGCGGGTACGTATGGAATAGGGTTCCATTTCGGCCAAGGAGTATGAGACATAGAGCATATCGCCGCTATGTAGGGCATACTCCATTGTGCCCGGTGTAAACAGGCTTTCGGTGGCGGCATATCCCCTATCGGCTTCCTGCGGGTAGTAAACGTTGTGCCAATAGTCGGGCAAAAAGGTAACCATAGGAGGTTGCGACGATTGGAGGTATACCATATCGTATACCAAACCATCTATCACTTTAATACCGTTGGCAATGGTTTTGGTTTTGGGCATGTTGGTGTGGTCCTTTCGGCCAAGGCAATGCACCCCCCTGAAAGCCATGAATGGTTGCAGGCGCAGCACTATTGGCAGGGGCGTTTCCATCAGGTGGTAGCAGCAAATAAGCTGCATCGAGTCTTGCATCAGCAGGATTGTTTTTCGCAAACGCATTTCGCCGCAAGCGTAGGTGTATTGCAGCGTTGGCGAGAGGTCGGCGGCAATGATTTCGGCTCTCCTTTCGGGTAGCTCCACGCCACCGCCAAAGAGCATTGACGATAGGCCGTACTGCTCATCTTGATACACAATGGTTTCGGCCACTGCCGATAGCATTACATGGCTGTCGGTGTCTATCTGCCTTTGTGGCACCACCAAAGCCCCGTGGTACTTCCGAGTGTTGCATTGGGCAAGGGTGGTGTGGTAACAGCAGCCCAACGCATTGGTAAGCAGCACTTCGCGGTCCAGCATTTCCGGCTTGTTGTCCAAAATGTTTTTATTCAATTTCAAGTAACTCATAATCTTAGGTTTTATTGGTGTATAACAAAGGGGGGCGTTTTGTGTTTGTTAGATTGATGTCAAAATGTGTTGTCGTACAAATTATGGTTGCCTTGTGGTAAGTTTTATTCTCGGCCCTCGTTAGTTTTGCTTTCAAGGATGGTAAGATATATAGTCTCCTAACTATGTTAGGAATGTCTCCTAACTATGTTAGGAGTATTCCCTAACTTAGTTAGGAGTATTCCCTAACTTAGTTAGGAGCGTTCCCTAACTTAGTTAGGAGTGTTCCCTAACTTAGTTAGGAGACTATAAAACTAACGTAAAGCCAATGTAAAACTAACGTAAATAGAAGCATACTTTGTACGAGAATAGAAGCATATTTTGTACGATGATGGAAAATATCCGCTACGACCACCGGATTGAAATCAAACGAATAATGGATATAAACTGCTACTAATCA
>JAFWBF010000052.1 GCA_017507285.1 Bacteroidales bacterium
AAATAGTGTAACTTAACGATGTCTATTTTCTCATCGTACTTGAAATTTTCTCTTCGTTTTCTTTTACTTTCTTTATTCATTTTGTTGACTTTTGTGTCAACTTTTTTCAGCGCAAGACATTGAGAAAAAGTTACCAAGACTACTATTATCATTGTTGGCGATTTCATTTGTTGATGTTGCTGATTGTTGTTTTGCGTTATTGTTCTTAATAGAGTGCGACACTCGTCGTGTGCATTCCATGTCGTTTGCAAATATAGGCAATTTCTAAAAAATGCTTTGCAGGTGAATTGTGGAAATTTTACCGGTAGAGACGCACTGCAGTGCGTCTCTACAATTGGAAAGGAAATAGAAAGATTGCAAGAAAAAAAACACAAAGCACGCCAAAGTTTCAAAGAACGTTCTTCGATTATTTCGAAACGTGGAATTTTTAGAAGTTGTCTTTTTCAGTATCTTTTGCGATATTCGGTAGGGGATATGCCCACTACTCGTTTGAAGAATTTGCTAAAGTTGTCTTGCGACGAAAACGATAGGCTGTCGCTTATTTGCTCTATCGTCATCTTGGTAGAGCGTAGTAGTGCTTTGCTTTCCACACTTATGTATTCGTCTATCCATTCGTGTACGGTTTTGCCGGTCTTTTCTTTCACCAGTGTGCTTAAGTATTTTGGCGTTACACATAGAAGGTCGGCATAAAAACTGCATTCTCTTTCCTGTTTGAAGTTTTCTTTCAGCAGTATCATAAATTCGCTTACAATATTGTTGGAATATCCGTTTGTATCATTTTTGCCGGGGTGCATTTTGTGCATGTATCCAAAGAATATGGTAAGGGTAAGGTGCTTTATGGCTTCCAGTCGGAAGGGGTTATCTTTGTAGCTGATTAGGTTCTTTGTCATTTTCAGGTAGGTGCTTAATACGTATTCGTCGGTATCGTCCAATTGTAGCACCGGGTTGTGATAAACCGAATTATATAGGCTTGTTGTTTTGCCTATGTTGTTGAATAAGTCGTCGTAAAATCGTGCCGACATTACCAAGCAGGTGCATTTTAGGTCGTCGCTACTCTCGTGTAGCTGCAGCACCTGTTCGGCAAGCATCACCACCATGGCCGGAGCCTTTATTTTGTAGCGTTTCATATTGATGGAAACTTCGGCACTGCCTTGGTTGTATATTATGGCAGTGGTTATGTCGCATTTCCATGGCTCGTATGCGATGTCGGGTATCCGGTAGTCTTCGATATACAGCAGGTCTCTTCCTATTCGGTATTCCGATGGAGTTATTTTGTCCAAATTATCTTTCCATTCCAGTCGTGTAATTCTTTTCTTCATTATAGTATCCATTTTGTTCTGCAAAAGTACTGATTTTTTTCGAACTATTCGGCTCTTTTTCTACTTTTGTTCTAAAATATTTGATATATCTTCGTATTCGTTGATGATATTATGACTAATTTTGCATTTTCTTTTGCTATCGTCCCAAAAAAACATAAAAGGATAATATTATCGGATGATTTGTGTTTACCAATCTGTCAAAATATTGTTGTATGTTATTTGGTATGGTTGGCAAAACTCCGTGTAGGGCAAACCTAAGAGATGAACATTATTTTGACAGAAAACATATATGATACGTAAACCAATTAATAAAACCATAAATATGAAATTGCTATATAGCCCGTTAAAAGGTTGTTTTGTTTGTCTTATTATCTGTTGTGCTCTCTGTTATAGAGCCGGAGCACAGAATTATTTTGTAGGAGGCGATGTTCGTTACGGTCATGTGTTGTGCAATAGTGCCGAGTCGAGAGCGGATATAAATTTTCCAACCTATGGTTTTTCTTTTTACTTGGGTAATAATTTTACGGGTGGCGAGTATTGGCATTCATATTGGAATTATCCTTCTTTCGGACTGGAGCTGTCTTACGATTATATAGATAATTATGTGGTAGGAAGTAAGTTGGGAGCCTTGTTTTTTATACGTCCTTCGTTTTACAAAACCGAAAAGCTATCGCTGAATGCCTTCTTGGGTTTGGGTTTGTCTTACTTTTCGAAAACACACGACCGCTCTGCCAATCCTCGCAATACCTATATAGGTTCGCATGTCAATGCTCTTATAAACCTGGGAGGGCAGGTGTGTTATTTTGTTACGGACAGGTTGGCACTTTCGGCAGCCTTGAAGTTTAGCCATTCGTCCAATGGGCAGTTGTGCCGACCTAATCTTGGGTTAAATTTTCTGCAGGTAGAGGTAGGTGCCGAGTATTATTTTCAAAAATACAATTACGCTGTGACAAAGCAGGAAAAGACTAAATATAATCCCAACAGGATCAATCTTTCGTTTTCGCCGGCCGTTACAGAGTCGAAACATACGGGCGAGCATTATTTTGCTGCGGCTCTTTCCATAGCCTATTCTCGTCAGTTCCACCCTTGCTATTCGTTTGGTATAGGCTACGACTTTATGTATAATGGCACCATCGCATCTACGCCGTGGTACACCGATGCCTCGTTGTCCAATTGTTTTTCGCAGGGTGTGGTGGGCAACTTTGAGTGCTCTTGGGGCAATGTGGCTTTGCGTGTAGGATTGGGAGCCTATGTGTTTAACGCCAAATATCAGAAACTGCCATACTACGAAAGGGCGGGACTATTCTATTATTTAGGCAAAAACAAGAGCCAATATATCGGCCTCTCTATTAAGGCTCATGCCGCCAATGCCGAATATATAGAGTGGACATACGGCATAAGTTTGATATAAAGCCGATTCTAAAGGCAACTTCTAAAAATTCCACGTTTCAGTAAATTAGAAGAATTATTCTTTAAACTTTTGCGTGCTTTACGTTGTTGACTTCGTCGATGTTGCTATCGCTCGAAAGAGCTAATGCTAAGGCATTGCTTTTTACTCGCTTAATCGCAACGTTGCCGAAATCTTTCTGTTTCTTTTTCAATCGTATAGCTCGCTATGCTCAATCAAAAAAAAGTAAAAATCTTTCTAG
>JAFWBF010000053.1 GCA_017507285.1 Bacteroidales bacterium
AAACGTTAATACAGCATATAATATTGTGTTTGTCATCACCATCGATATCTTTTTGCCAATTTCTACCCCAAGCCCAATCAAAATAGCAGCCCGAATTGAGCCGGATAAAAAACATTTTTTAGTAGTTATCTTACTTTAACAGCATATTTACATTGGAGCATACCAACAAAAAACAAAGTATTGGGAAAATAATAATGTTCATTATCCGTTTCTATATCACAAAAATATAACAAACACAAATGATAGATACAGAAAACAAATCGAGGACCGAACTAGAAGAGTTAGGCGAATTTACGCTGATAGAACATCTAACCAAGGATTTTGAGATAAAAAATCCCGGCACCATCAAAGGTGTTGGCGACGATGCTGCCGTAATTGACAATGGAGGCAAACGCACCGTAGTTTCGACAGATATGCTTATCGAAGGCATAGATTTTGATATGACCTACACCCCACTCCGCCACTTGGGATACAAGGCTGTGGCCATAAACCTTTCGGATATAGCAGCCATGAATGCCACTCCCAAACAGATAACGGTAAACATTGCCGTTTCAAACCGCTACTCTGTCGAAGCACTTAGCGAGCTATATGCCGGCATATACCTTGCATGCCAACGCTATGATGTGGATTTGGTTGGAGGCGACACCTCGTCGAGCCCTGTAGGAATGTACATATCCATAACAGCAATAGGCGAAGTAGACCCCCACAAAGTGGTTTACCGCAGCGGTGCCAATGTGCACGACCTTATTTGTGTAAGTGGCGACTTGGGCTCGGCATACTCCGGACTGCTTATACTGCAACGCGAAAAAGCAACCTTCAAAGCCAACCCCAACTATCAGCCCGACTTGGCTTCGTTCGACTACGTATTAGAGCGATACCTGAAGCCCGAACCTCGATTGGACATAATAAAATTCCTGAACGACAAAGATATAATACCCACATCAATGATAGATGTATCCGACGGCTTGGCATCGGACATGATGCAGATATGCAAAGCATCGGGTGTGGGCTGCGAGGTATACGAAGAGAAGATACCCATAGACTATGCCACCACTATGGTATGTGGCGAGTTTGGCAAGATGTTGCCCGTATCCAACGCCCTAAACGGAGGCGAAGATTACGAACTGCTGTTTACAATCAAACAATCGGACTATGAAAAGATAAAAGATTGCAACGAAGTGCATGTGATAGGCTACATAACCGATCAAAGTATGGGCACCATGATGGTAACACCTCAAAACACCACCATAGAGCTGCGAGCCCAAGGATGGAAAGAGAAAGAAAACTAGCCACTTATCTTCCAGCATATATAAATACCGGCAAATAAAAAGAGGGTGTTTCGTTCGAAACACCCTCTTACTATATATTCTTTTATCAAAAATCGAATTATCTTCTTTTTTCTTTGATACGAGCTTTCTTTCCGGTCAATCCTCTCAAGTAGAATATACGTGCTCTGCGAACAACACCGTGTTTGTTAACATCGATACGTTCGATAAAAGGAGACACGATAGGAAATATTCTTTCCACTCCTACTCCACTAGAAATTTTCCTAACAGTAAAAGTTTCTGTAACACCACTTCCCGAACGTTGCAATACAACGCCTTGGAATTGTTGGATACGTTCTTTATTTCCTTCACGGATTTTGTAATGAACTGTAATGGTATCACCTGCTTTAAAACTTGGGAACTCTTTGCGTTCTACCAAATTTTCTACATATTGCATTAATTCTGTTTTTCCCATGACATAAAAATGTTTGAATGTTTATAACTTAGATTTACTTCTTTACCATTTTTACAACGGCAGTGAAAGCTTCAGGATGGTTCATAGCTAAGTCGGCCAAAACTTTGCGGTTCAAACCGATGTTTGCTTTATGAACTTCACCCATAAACACAGAATAAGAAATACCATTCAAGCGGCAACCTGCATTGATACGGTTAATCCACAACGAACGAAATTCTCTTTTCTTACATTTTCTATCACGGTATGCATATTGTTGCCCTTTTTCCCATTTATTTTTGGCAACGGTCCATACGTTTTTACCTCTTCCCCAATACCCTTTGGTACGGTTTAAGATTTTTTTTCTGCGTGCTCTTGAAGCAACAGCGTTTACTGATCTTGGCATAATCTTTTAATTTTTTTTCGTTTCAGCGTCTTGATATTCCACAAGCTCTTTTGTGCATAAAACAATGGTTAATAACTCCTTTAATTAGCGTTTTATGTTATGCTAATAACATTTCTTTTACGCGTTTTTCATCATCTCCACTTACCAATCCGGTATGTGTAAGATTACGTTTTTGGCATGTTTCTTTCTTAGTCAAAATATGGCTATGATAAGCATGCTTTCTCTTGATTTTTCCGGTGCCGGTAAGAGCAAATCTCTTTTTAGCAGCGGATTTTGATTTCATTTTTGGCATTTTTTACTGTTTTAAAAGTTAATATATAAAAGAATACATAGTTTCTTACTTCTTCGGAGCAATTATCATCATCATTCGTTTGCCCTCCAGCTGTGGCATCTTCTCGGGTTTTCCGTATTCCAACAGTGCCTCGGCAAACTTCAACAAGATGGCTTCACCCTGCTCCTTATATACTATTGTTCTACCTTTAAAGAACACATCTACTTTCACCTTCGAACCTTCCTTTAGGAATCTGATGGCATGATTTAACTTGAAATCGAAATCATGGTCATCGGTTTGTGGTCCCAAACGTATTTCCTTTATAACTATCTTTGTTGATTTACTTTTCTGTTCTTTTTGTTTTTTCTTCAACTCGTACATGAACTTTTGGTAATCAACAATTCGGCATACCGGAGGATTTGCTGTTGGCGATATTTCCACAAGGTCCAACCCTTGTTCGTATGCCATCTCCAATGCTTCCTTGAAATTGAAAATTCCTTGTTCCACATTTTCGCCAACGATTCTTACCACAGGCGATGTTATCGCTTCGTTGATGTTGTGTAACACTTCTTTTTTCACCGGTCCTCTGTTGGGACGCACTTTTTTGATTGGTTTTACAGGTGTTGCTATAACTTTTGTCTCCTATTTTAATTAATATCTATTCTTTTGCATAGAGTATTTTTACTTATACTCCTATTAGTATTTTTTGTTACAATAATTCTTGTATTTCTTTTTCTATCATTTCGGCGAAAGCCTTCGGTGTCATAGTACCAAGGTCACCTTGTCCATGACGGCGTACAGACAGAGTACCCTCTTCCACCTCTTTTTCGCCCAAAATAAGCATAAACGGAATTTTCTTCATTTCGGCATCGCGAATCTTACGACCTATTTTTTCGTTTCTAAGGTCTATTATACCACGCAATCCCAAATCGTCCAATGTTTTTTCCATCTGACGGGCTTGGTCTTCAAACTTTTCGCTTACCGGCAATATAATAAACTGTTCCGGAGTGAGCCACAATGGGAATTTGCCACCGGTATGTTCTATAAGCACAGCCACAAAGCGTTCCATAGAGCCAAACGGAGCACGATGTATCATCACAGGGCGATGTTTTTGATTGTCATTGCCTATATATTCTAGATCGAAACGTTCGGGCAAGTTGTAGTCCACTTGTATAGTACCCAATTGCCAACGACGACCAATTGCATCCTTCACCATGAAGTCCAACTTAGGACCATAAAAAGCAGCTTCGCCATATTCCACCCTGGCAGGAAGGTTCTTTTCCTTACAAGCCTCAACGATGGCAGCTTCGGCCTTGGCCCAATTTTCGTCGGAACCTACATATTTGGTCTTATTATCGGGGTCTCTCAGTGATATTTGTGCTTCAAATTTATCGAAACTCAACGCTTTGAATATTATTTCGATAATTTCCATCACACGTATAAACTCTTCCTTCACTTGGTCCGGACGGCAGAAGATGTGAGCATCATCCTGTGTAAACGAACGTACACGTGTAAGACCGTGAAGTTCACCACTCTGCTCGTAGCGGTACACGGTACCGAACTCGGCATATCGTATGGGCAATTCTTTGTACGAACGTGGTTCGTTGCGGAATATCATACAGTGGTGAGGGCAATTCATAGGCTTCAACAAGTATTCTTCGCCCTCCTCGGGAGTGGTGATGGGGCGGAAGCTGTCGGCACCATAGTGTTCCCAGTGTCCCGAAGTTACATAAAGCTGTTTTCCACCTATATGTGGGGTTATCACTTGTTCGTAACCATAACGTTTTTGTATCTTGGTAAGGAAGTTTTGCAAACGCAAGCGCAAGTCTGTTCCCTTGGGCAACCACAGTGGCAGTCCTTTGCCTATAACATCGTTAAACATAAACAGGCCCAACTCTTTTCCCAGCTTACGGTGGTCGCGTTTTTTGGCTTCTTCCATCATTGCCAGGTATTCGTCAAGTTCCTTCTTTTTGGGGAAGCTGATGGCGTATATACGTGTAAGCTGTTTGCGTTTTTCGTCGCCACGCCAATAAGCACCTGCCAAGTTGATAAGTTTCAATGCCTTGATAGGAGAAAAATCCACCAAGTGCGGACCGCGGCATAGGTCGGTAAACTTGCCCGATTCGTAGAAGGTGATAGTACCATCGGCCAAATCGTTGATAAGCTCCAACTTATATTCATCTCCTTTTTTGGTAAAGAAGTCCAGAGCTTCGGCTTTGGTTACACTCTTACGCACTATTGGAGTTTTGGCACTTACCAGCTCGGCCATCTTCTTTTCTATCTTGGCAAAATCGTCGGACGATATGGTGTAGTTGCCAAAATCTATATCATAATAGAATCCGTTTTCTATTGCCGGGCCTATACCAAACTTTGCTCCGGGATACAATTCCTCAATAGCTGCTGCCAACAAGTGGGCCGAGGTATGCCAAAAAGCATGCTTACCTTCTTCGTCGTTCCATGTAAGAAGCTGCACTGTAGAGTCGGCTTCGATAGGGCGGTTGAGCTCTACAACTTGGTCGTTAACTTTTGCTGCCAATACATTGCGAGCCAATCCCTCGCTAATGCTTTTGGCTATGTCGTATGCTGTAGTACCTTGTTCATATTGACGAACAGAACCATCGGGTAATGTTATATTTATCATCTTTTCTCCTAATATATATATTGTATATTATGTATGCAAAACCCTGTCAATCATCTTTATAACCTTATTTTGCACACCTTTATATTATTCTATTTCGACTTGCAAAAATACACATTTTTCTTGATAATATACAGAAATTCAAAACTTTTATTTTTTATACTACTAAATGTATCAAAAACATTTGCAGTACAAGTCAAGGATATTAACCATTTTCGGAGGTTGATTGTTTGGGTCATCACTGATTTTTATATACTTTTTTTGTGTATCTTTGCAAATCCAATACAACATCAAATTCTAAACAAAACACTTTAACAATGAAACGTATACATATTATTTTTGCAACCATTCTGCTAGCTGCATCAACATCTTTTGGCCAAATCAAAAAATGCCACAACATCGTTTACCAATCATACCGCCACGGAGTGGCAGAGCAGGACACATCATATACTATAGTGAAGCAACAAGGAAACCAAATATCTATTGCCGACAGTGGCCAACTCATTTCGCAGCCTATTCCGGGTTTGGCCCGAGCCGTTACCTATGTGGACTACGACAGCATGGTAGCTTTTTCGCAGCTAACCTATCCCGATGCCGAAAGCTACTACGCCAAATCTGCTATTGGCAGCAAACATATTACCTACACCAACGAAGGCTCCGAAACCGTTCTGGGATTTGAATGCACCAAGTTTTCGACAAGCATAAACTCCAACCGCATAGAAATATGGATGACAAACGCCCTTGGCTGCAACGCAACCCCTATGCCTCAGTTTGCCAACCTCGATGGAGTAATGGTAAAATACGTGAGAAACGGAAGCTCGGTAATGGAAATAAAAAAAGTAGACACCTCGGCCAAAGCCAAAAGAATACATCCGTCGATGGTGATAATACCGAAAAACCTTGGCACCGAAAAAACCTTGAGAGAGCTTGACAACATACGCCGAAACAAAATGATTATAACCTACAAAGTATTTGACAACGACAGGGTACATTGGGGTGCCGATACCAAATGGAATACCGATATGCCACTAGATTCCGTTATTCATTTTGCAGGAGGAACACTCATTCTTAAACAGATAAACATAGACAAGCTGCCACAACATTATCAGGTGTTTGCCGAACTACACACCCACTCCGAAGGCGATGCCTACGACCGTACAGGCTCTATATTTGTTATACCAACAGATTTTGAATGGAGCTTTTATGATGCTCTTACCAAGGGAATATCGGTGGTGCCCGGATTTAAATCCAAAACAGGCGAGGAGTACAGAGGGATGACTATAGATAACAACTACCTGCCCGCAATGGAACTCGTGCGGTTCTTTACCCCCTTTGGTGTAAAGCACTTCAACGACCGGGTGCAGATAGACGGCCTCGAATGGGCCACCGAAGCATACTACAAACAAGAGATTACAGATATATTCCCCTCCATGTCCGGCCCGGTACTTATAGGTGCCTTTATAGGCAACTACGATGGCGGAGGCCACAAAGTAAGCCTGGACATTAAAGCATATCCCGGCAGCTACGAATGGGATACCGGCAACCAAGATACCAAGGAATGGATACTGCCAATATTCAACACATGCAATGTGATGGAGATGGCGGGGCAGAACTATCCACGTTTTTTTGATACAGACAGCCTTACAGTAACCGTTGTAATACCCGAAGGAGTTGAAGACCTAAAGCTCCGATATATTTCCACCGGCCATGGCGGCTGGGGCGGTGGCGACGAGTTCAACCCAAAAGAAAACAAGATTATAATAGATGGCGAAACGGTGTTTACACATACCCCTTGGCGATCCGACTGTGGCACCTACCGCAAGCTGAACCCCGTATCGGGCAACTTCTGGAACGGCGTTTCGTCGTCCGATTATTCTCGATCCGGCTGGTGCCCCGGCACCGCCACCCAGCCCGTATACTTCGACCTCTCGTACCTGCCCGCAGGAACCCACACCTTAACTGTTGCCATACCGCAAGGCAAAGCCGAAGGTGGCAGCTTCAGCGCATGGAGCGTTTCGGGTGTGCTGATTGGAAAGATAAAGAAATAACTTTTTTTCAGAACATCTTTCCAAAAATTATCCTCGTCCCCCCCCCAATGCAAGTATATGATTGGGAATATGCCTAAACCGGCAATAACAATACAGCTGTTTTCGCACACCCGGGTTTCGTCTTCACGATGGTATACCACAATTTGTTTTATACCCGGGTGTGAAACATTTTATGGTATACCATAAATTTTGCCATTAATTTTTTGGACAAATGCATTATATTGGGCGAATACAATATTGGGCGAATACAATATTGGGCAAAT
>JAFWBF010000054.1 GCA_017507285.1 Bacteroidales bacterium
CACCAATGTACATGGCAGGACGCATTCTTACTGCTTCCAACCCTTCCAACACCGTAATATTCTCAGCACTGTAATTAGCTTGATTCTTAGCTTCTTCTTCGTTAGCCATAGTATGTTTCGATATTTTATTTTTCCGTGCAAAAATACTATTTTTTTCCGACATATCTAAGGCCAATCGCCACCAATTTATCAACAGTATTTCAACACGATTGCTTTTCCTTATTCTGCCTGTCTTATATTTTTCACACATATAGTCAAAACAGCAAGGTATTTTCTTATTACAAAAGTAAATACAAGCCATTGATCGAATTAAATTACCCAAAATTTAGCCTTTCAAACACACGACATAACAAACATCTGATACACAAATCAAAAAACACAACAAACAAGGATATTCAATTTACATCACGGGTGAGATTTATCTACATCACGTAGGAGTTCAATTTACATCACGAGGGAAATTTGTCTGCATCACGAGGGAATTTTTGATGCCATATATTAGTCAAACTATTGGCGGTATATCATCACTCTCGTAATACCCTACCACAAACGAATTGACAATAGGGTGTAAAATTCAATATCATTCCAATGGACAAATACAATATATTTTTGTACATTTGCAAAAGTATTCAAACAATAATATTTTTACAAACTATTAATAATCAATAAATATGAAGAGACGTAACTTTTTTATTCTATTTCTTTTTGTTGCTACAACGGTTTTTTCGCAACAATATTTCGACACTGTACAGCTACGCAAGAGCGTAGAATTCATGTCGGCCGACGACAAAATGGGCCGATTGCCCGGCACCGATGGTAGCAACGCCGTGGCCGAATATATCCTTGCAGAGTTTAACAACGCCGGCCTCAATCCGCTATGCAATGGTGGCTACCAATATTTTTCGTACATCAAAGGTTGGAAAAATTCCGATAGTTGTGCAGCCCTGCTCGATGGCAAAAAACTCGTTCCCTATTCCGATTTTGCCCCCGTAAACTTTTTCCACACTCGTAGTGCAAGCCTTTCGGCCGATGTGGTATTTATAGGAAATGCCCAAGACGTTGACTGGGAAAAATGTAAAGGAAAATGGGTTATGATGAAAGACGACGAAAAGGCATCCTATAAATCACTCTCCCACAAAGCCATCAACCAAGGCGTTGGAGGATTGATACTTATTGACACCTCCAATACCCCGGAGTACGAATACTCTAACGTTTTGGGAATATCGGTCAAAAAAAGCACTACATTAGGCCCGGTAATAAAAATATCCGCTACTATGGCCGATAGCCTATTGGCCAAAAAGAACCTATCGCTATCACAAGTCCTTACCGAAGCCAACAAAAAGTATTGTATACCTTTGGGAGTTGAATTTAAAGCATCCACAAGTTTTGAACCCAACGAAATTACGGCCAAAAATGTGGTAGCCGTATTGGAAGGTTCCGACCCCGAATTGAGAAATGAATACATAGTGGTTGGTGGGCACTACGACCATGTGGGCTTTACCGAAAAGATAAGCAACAAAACAGGCAAGATGCGAACATACATATACAATGGTGCCGACGACAATGCCTCGGGTACGACGGCAGTGGTAGAGCTGGCCAAAAAATTTGCCACACAACCACAACGCCCCAAACGCTCCATAGTATTTGTTGCCTTCGATGCCGAGGAAGAAGGCTTGATAGGCTCGGCCAAATTCTTCAACGAATGTTTACCATTCGAAACCTCGCAAGTAAAAGCCATGGTAAACCTAGACATGGTGGGACGCTACAACGAAAGCAAAGGTGTAAAAATAATAGGCTCCAACACTTCGAAAGAAGGCAAACGACTGATAGAAAGCATCGCCTCCAACTACGATTTAAAAATAAACATACCTACAAAATCATTATTCTTCGCCTCGTCAGACCACGCCAACTTTTACAAATACGGCATACCGGTATTTTTCTTCAACACCGACACACATAAAGATTACCACCGTGTTTCGGACGAAGTACAGAAAATAGACTTTGTAAATATGCAAAAAATAATTTCTATAGCCTACGACCTCACAGACAATTTGGCAAACCGAAAGAAAAACCTCCGTTTCCAGAAGATTTACTAATTCAAATATTCAACCACTGCCAACAAGGGAACTAACACATAACATATCTGTGTTTTTTTCCCTTGTTAGTTATTTGTAACAACGATTATTTACCTTACAGCCGATCTATGACGGCCAACCTGCTTTCAACCCTATGTATAGGATTGAATTTTCCCGGTAAAA
>JAFWBF010000055.1 GCA_017507285.1 Bacteroidales bacterium
AACGTTCTTTGAAACTTTGGCATGCTTTGTGTTTTTTTTCTTGCAATCTTTCTATTTCCTTTCCAATTGTAGAGACACACTGCAGTGCGTCTCTACCGGTAAAATTTCCACAATTCACCTGCAAAGCATTTTTTAGAAATTGCCTATATTTGCAAACGACATGGAATGCCCACGACGAGTGTCGCACTCTATATAATATAAGAACAATAACGCAAAACAACAATCAGCAACATCAACATATGAAATCGCCAACAATGATAATAGTAGGCTTGGTAACTTTTTCTCAACTCCCACGGTTACGCCCCCTAACCATGGGGGTTACGAGTCCTAAGTGCCATAGTTATGGGTTGCAAAATAGTTAAATAATAAAATAAATACACCTACTGTACAATAATTTTCTTATTTCTAAGTTTTATGTGATGTCTTTCGGAAGAATTTGTAAGCACAATAAGTAATTCGTTTATCAACCAAATATTTTATGCCCATGAATGATAACTACAATTCTTCTCGACCAAAAGATGCCGCAAACAATTGGTACACCAAAAAGACAGGGAGCATGCAACCTTCGAAACGTGCATTGCAAAACATTTTAAATTATGCACGTAGCATCCAGCATATCCGCATAAACGATATGGATATAAAGCTGAATCTGAATTAGCAAGCAGGTGCATATAGGCCCGAAAAGCAAATTCTTTTGACCGGCAATCCCTGCGGTAGCAAACCAAACGGCAAAGAAAAAGGAGGTGAGAAAACATGATTTCCACCTCCTTTTTTGTTGCAATACATTGCAAATTATTCGGCCGCACGTCCTACGGGTTGCACCAATAGGGGCTTACCGTTCTTTATCGTCAATACCTTTTTCAGTAAGTCTTTGTCAAACATGCCGCATACCACTGTGGATAGTTTTGCACTAGCACAATAAAGGTAAACATTTTGGCTTACAAAACCCACGTCGGTAGCAGAGTAAAACTCTTTTGCTTCGTCGGAGAATTTTTCCATCTTGTCGAAGTTGGCCACATAGGCAAGCACCATAGGCACATCAACAAAGAACTTTTGGTCGCTCAGCTCACGACGGAAGTCCTTATTCACTATAGGCATAAGCATGTGCTTTTCGGCATTATAGAGATACACACCTTTTTCGATAAATACGTATATGTCTATCTCTTGAGCATTTCTGGCCGATGGGGCAGTACGCAAGCCCAACTGTGGACGATTCACACCATTGGCAGCCCACAATATGTTTGAAATCTCTTGCAAAGTAAGAGGCTCGGGCAAAAAACTGCGAGAGGTAGCACGGCGTTGTAGTGCCTCCATAAGCGGAAGGCCGCTACCATATTCCGGTGTAGGAAGATGAATTTCAGTATTTTCCTCTTTAAGTTCACCTATGGAACCACCCAAGATACTTGGTTTTTTTTGTGCTGAAACTTGAAGTGCAAAGCAACATACAAGCATCCATAATAACGTCTTTTTCATTTGTTGAAGTTTTAATTATTAAATAGTTTATACTAATGACGAATTGATTTTCGAGTTGTTCAGTTTGTCCAACACAAGCTCTTTGGTTATCACCATCTTTTTGGTTGTTTTTCGCTTGCCCGGTATTTCGTACATAATATCGGTCATTATTGTTTCCATTATCGACCTCAAACCCCGTGCACCCAACTTGTATTCCACAGCTTTTTCCACCACAGCGTCGAGGGCCTCATCGGCAAACTCCAATTGTATGTTATCCATCTGAAACAATTTCTGATATTGTTTCACCAAAGCATTCTTAGGCTCGCTTAGGATTTTTCGTAGAGCGTCCTTGTCCAAGGGGTTGAGGTATGATAGTACCGGAAAACGGCCCACCAGCTCCGGAATAAGGCCAAACTTTTTCAAATCCTGTGGCAGCACATATTGCAACAGATTGGTTTTGTCTATAGCCGTACGGTTTTTGCTTTCGCTAAAACCTATCACATGAGCTTTCATACGCGAGGCTATCACACGGTCTATCCCATCAAAAGCGCCTCCGGAAATGAACAATATATTTTGGGTATTTACGGCTATCATCTTTTGGTCGGGGTGTTTTCTGCCACCTTGGGGTGGCACATTTACTACCGAACCTTCCAACAGTTTGAGCAATGCCTGTTGTACCCCCTCGCCCGAAACATCACGAGTAATGGAGGGGTTGTCGTTTTTACGGGCTATCTTGTCTATCTCATCAATAAACACTATACCACGTTCGGCAGCTTGCACGTCATAATTAGCGGCCTGCAAGAGCTTGGTAAGAATATTTTCAACGTCCTCGCCCACATAACCGGCCTCGGTAAGCACAGTGGCATCGGCTATACAAAAAGGAACATTAAGAATCTTGGCAATGGTTCGTGCTATAAGAGTTTTGCCTGTGCCGGTCTCGCCCACAAGTATGATATTCGACTTTTCAATCTCAACATCGTCAGTAGCACGTTCGGATTGGTTGTAGAGCAAACGCTTGAAATGATTATAAACAGCCACCGACAATACCTTCTTGGCATCGTCCTGCCCTATGATGTATTGGTCCAGATGGTCTTTTATTTCACGTGGCGTTTTTACGTCCAATTCAAAACTATTGTCTTTCCGCAACACTTGACCTAGCACCTCCGAGGCTCTTTCCACACACCTTTCACATATCGTAGCACCATTGTTACCTTCCAACAAAACGATAACCTCCGACTCTTTTTGTCCACAAAACGAACATTCTCTTTCTGTCTTTTTAGCCATATTTCAATAGTATTTTTATGTTTAAACTTATATTATTTGATTATGCACAGCATCTTGTCGGATAAAAACGAACAGCATCAGAGTGAATGCTATAAGCGACGAGCCGCCATAACTGAAAAAAGGAAGCGGTATACCTATAACAGGCAACAAACCCAACACCATACCTATATTGATGGTGAAATGCACAAAAAATATACTTGCCACCGAGTAGCCATATATCCGTGCAAACCTCGACCGCTGACGGTCGGCCATGGTTATAAGATGTATCAAAAGGTAAAGATATGTGGCTATAACCACTGCCGAGCCCACAAATCCCCACTCCTCACCAACGGTACAAAAGATAAAATCGGTTTCTTGTTCGGGAACAAAGTTATACTTGGTTTGCGTTCCACTGAGGAACCCTTTGCCCAACAATTCGCCCGAACCTATTGCTATTTTGGATTGATTCACATTGTAGTCTATACCTCTAGGGTCGTTACTTTTGCCAAGAAGCACGTAAATACGATCTTTTTGATGTGGCTCTAAAACATTATCAAACACAAAGTCGACCGAAAAGACAAACATACAGCAACACACAAACACACCTATAGGTTTCAATATGTTTCGCAACGTTCGTTTGCTTTTTGTAAGCCACAAGAAGATGTAGCCCAACAACACAGCAAGCAATAATGCAATAACAATATACTTGTTGAAAGCAAGAGACAATACAAAAATTATGACAGCCACCACACCTATTACAAGTATTATTCCGGACAAACCTTCGCGGAAGAAAGGTAGCAAGAAGCCGGCAAACACCAATGCCGAACCGGTATCATGCTGAAGAAGCACCAACAATGCCGGCACAAGTATGATGATAGATGCCATCATCTTGGTTCGACCATTTTTCATATCAACATCTATCGAACTCAGATATTTGGCAAACGTCAACGCTGTGGCGAATTTGGCAAACTCAGATGGTTGCAACTTGAACGCCCCTATGGAAATCCACGATGTGGCGCCCTTGGTTACGGTGGCTGTAAACAGCACCACTACCAGCAAAACAAGTATGGCACCATATATAAGATATGCTGTAGACGAAAAGAACCGAGAGTCGATGATAAGCGTAAATATAGCAGTAACAAAGGCTACTATAATCCAAATAAATTGTTTGCCATGCTGGCGGGAAAAATCCATAACCGCCGCTCCCGACTCGTCGTAAACAGCAGAATATATATTCATCCACCCAAAGCAGACAAGAAAAACATAAGCTATTACTATCTTCCAATCAATATTTGCGAATATATTTTGCTCCTGATCTTTCACCGTCTAATTATATTTAGTAAGTTGTTTTTCTAATAGGTAATTGTTGGCATGGATTAGTATCCATGTAATATTTCTCCACATCCTCCCGCTCAACATGTCCACGAACATATTTTTCCACCACGAGGCTGGCAATAGGTGCTGCCCAAGTACCGCCACCGCCCTTTGCATTTTCCACATACACCGCTACGGCAATGGTGGGATTTTCGCGAGGGGCGAAACATATAAAAACAGAATGGTCGTGACCGATGTTTTGCGAAGTTCCGGTCTTGCCACATATTACTATATCATCTATTCGGGCACGTCTGGCTGTACCGCCATCTTCGTGCACAACGCCATACATACCCTTTACAGCTATATCAAAGTATTCACGGGGTATATTGGTCTCATGTTTGGTATAATATTTCTCGTTGCGAATAGAGTCGTCGCCATAGTATCTTACCAAATGAGGTATGTAGTAGTACCCCCTATTGGCAATAATGGCAGCAAAGTTTGCCATCTGCAAAGGCGTTATAAGCACCTCGCCCTGTCCTATACTATTGGAATATATGGTAGAGAAAGCCCAATGGTCACGTCCATACCACTTATTGTAGAACGAGGTATCCGGAATAAAACCTTTCTTTTCGTTGGCAAGGTCTATCCCCAACTGCTGACCGAACCCAAACCTAAGCATATAACTCCGCCAAAGGCTCAGCCCATATTGGCTATCTTTATATATGTTGGAGTATTTCCCCTGTTGAATTATTCTTTTGTAGGTATAGTAGAAGTAAGGATTGCACGACATCTTTATGGCATCGCTTACCGTTCCGGCACTTGGATGGCCATGGCAGCCCACTATCCTATCGCAAACGAAACCGGTGTTGGGATGTATCACACCCAAATCCAAAGCTATAAGAGATTGTGCCACTTTGAATATAGAGCCCGGAGGATAAGTAGCCATAAGTGCACGGTTGAACAATGGTTTACTTATATCCTTCGACAGTATGTCGTAGTTGGTTCCCCTTATGCGGCCTACCAATAAATTGGGGTCGTACGACGGTGCCGATACCAATGCCAACACCTCGCCGGTTGCCGGCTCGATAGCCACAATACCTCCACGTTTGTTTGCCATAATTTTTTCGGCATATTCCTGCAACTCTGTATCTAGGGTGGAGTAAAGGTTGTATCCGGCTACAGCCGCTGTGTCGTACATACCATCTTGGAAACTTCCTTTTTCGCGGTTGTGAACATCTACCAGCACTATCTTCTTACCTTTTTGTCCACGAAGTATCTCCTCGTATGATTTTTCCAAACCACTTTTACCTATATAGTCGCCCTGCTTGTAATAAGGATCATTGTCTATCTCCTTCTGATTAACCTCGCCGATATATCCCAATACATGTGCTGCCACAGGTTGCTCGTATTTCCGCAATGTTCTCGACTGCACATAAAAGCCTTCAAACTTGTAGAGGCTCTCCTGTATGCTTCCATACTCCTCTTTGGATATTTGCTTTGAAAATGCCGATGGAACATAGGGTGAATAGGCGCGAGCCTTTTTCATCTTTTGAATAAATTCGTCGCGTGTTATACCCACAAGCTCACAAAAAGCAGCCGTGTCTATATTCTTAACCTGCCGGGGGATAACCATAAGGTCGTAAACAGCCTCGTTGTAAACCAAAAGTTTTCCATTGCGGTCATAAACCAATCCCCTAGCAGGATATTGGGTAATATAGCGAAATGCGTTGCGTTCGGACATCATCTTGTAATCATTATTCACTATCTGTAAAAAGAAAAGTCGAACAACGAATATGACACTGACAACAACGAATATAATTTTTATTATACTACTCCTATTTGAATAAATATCGGACATCTGTGCAACTGTTGATAGAATAAATATTTAGTAGTATGAACAATGCTCGTTATCCCAAATAAGTAAAGGTTCCTTTATCAGACTTCACTGTTACTTTCTTGCCATCGTATGCTTCGCAGTATCCTATCACTTTGGCATCGACATTAAACGACTTCGAAATCTCTATTATATCCTTGGCGGTCTCGCTATCGGTGTATATCTCCATACGATGACCCATATTGAACACCTTATACATCTCCTGCCAATCGGTTTGAGACTGCTCGTGAATCATTTTGAACAATGGGGGCACATCAAACATATTGTCTTTCACCACATGTAGATTTTCAACAAAGTGCAACACCTTGGTTTGAGCGCCACCGCTACAATGTATCATGCCGCATATCTTGCTGCGATATTGCGAAAGTATCTCTTTGATAATAGGAGCGTACGTACGAGTAGGCGAAAGTACCATTTTGCCGGCATCCACACCCGGCACTTCGGTAGGCGAAGTTAGCGACATCTTGCCGCAATATACCACCTCGTTTGGCAGTTTGCTATCATAGCTTTCGGGATATTTTTCGGCACAAAGTTTGCTAAACACATCGTGTCGTGCCGATGTAAGGCCGTTGCTACCCATACCACCGTTGTATTCGGTTTCGTAGGTTGCTTGTCCATACGAGCTAAGACCTACTATTACGTTTCCTGCAGCAATAGTATGATTGGAAATAACATCGCTACGTTTCAAGCGTGCCGTAACCGTCGAGTCAACAATTATGGTTCTAACCAAGTCGCCAACATCGGCAGTTTCGCCACCTGTAGAGTAGATACCTACACCCAAATCACGCATCTTTGCCAAAAACTCTTCGGTGCCATTGATTATCGCCGATATTACCTCACCCGGAATAAGGCGTTTGTTACGGCCTATTGTGGACGACAACAATATAGAGTCTGTAACACCCACACATAGCAAATCGTCAAGATTCATAACTATGGCATCTATAGCTATACCTTGCCATACCGACATATCGCCTGTTTCTTTCCAATACATGTAGGCCAACGACGACTTTGTACCTGCTCCGTCGGCATGCATAATTGTGCAATAATCACTGTCGTTTGTCAGTATATCGGGTACGATTTTACAAAAGGCTTTTGGGTAAAGGCCTTTATCTATATTTTTAATAGCGGCGTGAACATCCTCTTTGGATGCCGAAACACCTCTTAAACTGTATTTTAAGTTATCCACGGTAATATAAATTTTTCCTGCAAATGTACGGTATTTTTTTGACTTTTCCAAATATAAATTTTCCCGTCCGGCCTATTGGAAAGCAAAACATAACAGCTCTTACATCAGAGCATTTGAGCACTATCTATTTCAACCATTCTCAAACGTCCTATAAAAGAAAAAAGAGAGAAGCATTGTGCTTCTCTCTTTTCATTTTGTTGTTTCAATCAACTATTGGCATTCAACACCTGTCTTCATACCTGCAACTTCTATTACGGTGTTCATATCAGAACATTTTCCTTCACCTGGATCAACGTCTTCCACTACTACATCAGGCATTCCTGGTGCATAAGTTGTACAAGTACAAGTTTTACTACAAGATGCTAAAGAAGCTACGAAAGCTACTACTGCTAAAGTTAACATTACTTTTTTCATGATAATTTAATTTTTTTAATTGTCGCCTACTCTGTTTCACGGTTTTCAGCTTCCCCGTATATCTTTAATTATTTAGTTTTCTTCGCATTCAACTTTAGTACCCCAGTCTTCGAAACCTTCTTCAGGTCCCATGCCATCCGGGAACATATCGTTCAAATTAACATCAACGTTCATGTCCGAACATTTGTCATAGTCACCCAATTCAACTTCAGGATTGGTTTCAATCAATTGTCCATTCATATAACTCTTGCATGTGCAAGTTTTGGTACACGAAGCCAAAGAGGCGACGAAAGCTACTACTGCCAAAGATAAAATTACTTTTTTCATGATAAGTCAGTTTTTTAATTATCGCCTACTCTATTAATGGTTTTCTGCTTTCCCATATATCGCTGTATAAAAATAGAAGACCACCACTCATCGCGGCGAACTTCTACAATATCATTTATTTTTTATTACGTTCTTTACGAGCCAAATAACCCGGTTCCAAAGCCATACGGTCTGTTTCCAAAAGCGAGCATACGCCTTCGTCTATCTGCTTCTTGTTTTGGCAATCTATGCAGTGGCATTCATCCACATAGTTTTCGGGTTCGGTATAGGTAGTTATCACACCTTCGAAGTTTCTCAATATCACCTTGCGAGGGCTTTGCGAAATTACATAGTTCGGCATCACCGGAGTTTTACCACCGCCACCGGGAGCGTCAACCACGAATGTAGGAACGGCATATCCCGAAGTGTGTCCGCGCAATCCTTCTATGATTTCGATACCCTTCGACACCGGAGTGCGGAAGTGTTCCAATCCCATAGATAAGTCGCATTGATAGATATAGTATGGGCGAACTCTGTTTTTAACCAACAAGTGTACCAAACGTTTCATAACGTGTACACAATCGTTTACGCCACGAAGCAACACCGATTGGTTGCCCAAAGGAATACCTGCGTTGGCCAATTTTGCCAATGCAGCAGAAGCTTCAGGAGTCATTTCGTTAGGATGGTTAAAGTGTGTGTTCAACCATATTGGGTGATATTTCTTAAGCATGTTCACCAAGTCGTCAGTAATACGTTGAGGGCATACCACAGGTGTACGCGAACCTATACGAATGATTTCCACATGAGGAATGGCGCGCAAGCGTTGGATAATGGATTCCAACATTTGGTCGTTTACCATCAATGCATCGCCGCCCGACAATAGCACGTCGCGAACTGTTGGAGTTTTAGCTATGTAATCGATAGCTTTTTGTATACGTTCTGATGGTGACTCGCAGTCGTTTTGGCCTGCAAAACGGCGACGGGTACAGTGTCGACAATACATCGAACACATATCTGTAATCAACAGCAACACTCTATCCGGATAGCGATGAGTAAGTCCAGGTGTTGGAGAATCTTCATCTTCGTGCAATGGGTCTTGCAAATCGGCAGCTGATATATGAGTTTCAGCTTCTGTAGGTATAGCCTGACGACGAACAGGATCGTTAGGATCGTTTGGGTCTATAAGACTCAAGTAATAAGGAGTGATAGCCATACGCAAAGTTTTCAAAGATTTGCGTACACCTTCTTGTTCTTCTTCGGTAAGCTTAATGTATTTGTTAAGCTCTTCCAATGTTTCTACTCTATTTTTAACTTGCCATTTCCAGTCGTTCCATTGCTCATCGGTAACGTTAGGAAAAAGTTCTGCTCTTCTATTTACTTGCATATATCTATCTATTTATATACTTTATCTTTGTTTCTCAGCATACTACGTGCTTCGTACGCTTGTATACTCTACTCTGCAAATTTACGGTTAAATTTTCAATTGACCAAATATTATTCAAAAAATATTTTTGTCTTCGTTTTTCCAATATAGCCAAGGGCCAATATCGGCACTGAGTATAACAGTCTAACTATCGTTTTCGGAGCATAAAAATTTCCTCCCGATGGAAATGAAATTAGATCACGAGGAAAATCAAACTCCCTCGTGAGGGAGATAAATCTACATCACGAGGGAGTTTCAACATCATCGGGAGGCCATGTTTAGCCATTCCGGAATAATCTTATTTATCAGCGTTTAAACACATTTTCAAAAGGCACTCTGTTTATTATGGAGCGCCCAAGGGTTACCTCGTCGGCATACTCCAAATTGTCGCCAATGGCAATACCACGGGCTATTGTGGATACCGCAACATTATCAAACCTTTGCAGCTGACGATGTATGTAGAAGTTTGTAGTATCGCCTTCCATCGTTGTGGGCAAAGCCAATATCACCTCTTTTACATTCTCGGTTTCGACACGTGCAATCAAATCGGCAATGTGCAAATCGTTTATCCCTACCCCATCAATAGGCGATATAACACCGCCCAACACATGATACACCCCATTGAATTGTTGAGTATTTTCGATAGCCATAACATCTTGTATATTCTCTACCACACACACGGTGGTGCCATCGCGTTTCGGATTGGAACACACGGGACATATATCATTGTCCGAAACGCAGTGACATCTTTTGCAATACTTTATATCTGATTTCAGCTGTACTAACGCCGATGCCAAAGCGTCTATATCCGATGATGGTTGTTTTAGCAAATACAAAGCAAAACGCAATGCTGTACGCTTGCCTATGCCGGGAAGTTTGGACAACTCGTTTACTGTGTTTTCTAAAATTTTTGAAGGTAATGTATCTACTGCCATTTATTTGAATATTTTTCGGTACATACAAATTCATTTACATATATGTGTTATTCCATCTGTATATACCCACTATCGGGATTACACATATATTACATAGTATCATCCACCTACTTTCTTTACTTTGTAGGATTCGGACAACAATATCTCCATCACCTTGTTGCAAAAATCGCCTTGTATAATTATCTCTCCATCTTTTGCCGAACCGCCTACTCCGCATTTTGTTTTCAGTTTCTTGGCCAATGCCTGCAAATCGTCGTTGTTACCTACAAAACCGGTTATCAGCGTAACCATCTTCCCTCCGCGCTGCTTTTTGTCGAGCATTACCTTAAGATTTTGTTGCTGAGGAGGAAGGGTTTCCTCTACCGCATCATCATCTTCGTACTGATACTCGTAATCAGGATTGGTCGAGTAAACCACCCCCACTGCTTTATTTTTCTTTCCCATTTGGACAAATTATTTTTAATGATTCGCTATCTATGGATATATCCAGTTCACCTCCCATCTTCACAGCTTCGCCATCGAGGTTCACCCACTCATATTCGTTGTTGTAAACCTTTATATTCTTTGCCTTTATTATCTCTACATGTTGCGAAAGGTCGAAGTGTTTGGTATACACCAGCTGTGCTATTATAGGCATGTGTATTATAGGTATCTGCTCTACAATGCACACATCTATCAGCCCGTCTTTGAGGCTGGCCGAAGGTGCCACTACCGCATTATATCCGAACTGGTTTGAATTGGCAAAACTTACAAACAGTGCCTTACGTTCAACATCTCGACCATCGATATTAAGTTTGTAGGTAATAGGTTTGTAAAAAGGATATTCGCTTACTATAACCTCGGTGTATGCCTGCAGGCCCCGTGTTTTTGTAGTACTAAACTTATGAGCCACAAGAGCATCAAACCCAATACCGGCAATGCTTACACAAGTCTTGCCGTTTATGGATACTGTATCTATCTTTTCCGAATAAAAATTGTTTATCACATCCATTGCCTTCTTAGGCGACAGGGGTATCCTTAAATGACGAGCCAAACCGTTGCCCGAACCACAAGGTATTATTCCCAATGCCACATCCGATTTAGCGGCCCTTATCCCCGCCGCAACATCATTGACAGAGCCATCGCCACCCACTGCTATTATGGCATCATAACGTTTGCTCAAACATGCCTCTTCGGCTATCGTGGTGGCATGGTGGGCATACTGGGTATACCTTATCTCATAATCAAAAAGATTATGATTCAAATGCGACTCCAAAACAGCTTCGATGGTTTTCTGTTTACCAACTCCCGATATCGGATTTATTATCACCAATAGTTTCTTATTTTCAGTCATAGTTATGGGTTAGATATTTTCATTTACATTCAAACGATTTTCTATCAATCTATTGTTGTACTGTTGAATAATTGTTTTCAAGTATTGTTTAAGGTCTTCCAATGCCTTATCGTTCTTGTCTTTTGCAATATTGTGGGCAAGCATAGGATCTTTCTCCACATCAAATATCTCAAACTTCTCGTTGTTGAACCTCAACAAATAGCCGTCTTTGAGCAGCTGATACCATCCGTTTCTGTATGCCACATGAAATCCGCCCTCTGTTTGGTAAATGCTTTTTCCAAAACAAGCATACGACTCATTTAGTTTCAGATAATCTATCAATGTAGGCATCAAGTCTATTTGTTGGAATATATGATTGCTTCTATAAGCAGTATCGGCATTGGGATGATAGAATATCATAGGTATTTTGTACATACCATAGTCCGTTTTATATTCATCGGCCATTGCCTGGGCTGTATGGTCGGCGGTAATTACAAAAAGAGTATTGTTGTACCAATCTGCAGTTTCTGCCTTTTCAAAGAATTTCTTCAAAGCATAGTCTACATACATAACCGTTTCCAATATAGGAATATCACCCTTGGCAAATTTATTTTGATGTTGTTTGGGCATAGTGTATGGATGATGTGACGACAATGTAAACACACCCGTAAAGAAAGGCTGAGGAAATTCCGACAACTTAGCAGCCATAAACTGCAGGAATGGCTCGTCAAATATTCCCCAATTGCCATCATAATCCTTGGGATTGTTGTATTCGTTCATTCCATAGTACTCATCAACACCTACCGACTTTACAAAACTGTCAAAATTCATGGAACCGTTATAGGCTCCATGGAAGAAGGATGTATGATAGTCGTTACGCTTCAAAATCTGAGGCAATCCCTCTATCTTGTTCATGGAGTAGCTTGATGTGATATAAGGTTCGTTCATAAGCGATGGCATACCGGCCAAAAGGGCAGGTATCGCCTCGATAGAGCGCTTGCCGTTGGCCATACCCCTATACACTATGCTCTTCTGCACAAGCGAATCCAAAAACGGCGTGAAGCTCCGTCCGCCATTGGCATTGAAACAGCCAATATACTCTTCCGAAAAACTTTCAAGCACAATTAGCACCACATTTGTTTTATTATCCACAACCGTATCGGGCAGTGCCACCACAGTATCGCAGCTATCAATCATGGCCGACGACAGCGGAGTGAAAACATTGTCCAAAGCGCTTGCCGAAGAAAAATACGACATCTTTTCTATCGAACTTTGCTTTGAAAATGTTCTTATAATCGAAAAAGGAGTGTTTACCACCAATGGAGTATTTTCAGAAGAGGTATACCTGCTGGCATCGATAGGCGAAAGAGGCCTATACTGCAAAAACACACCACCCCGTATAGCTACCACCACCATAGCGGTAAACAAGACCGACAAAATAGTATCTTTAAGTATCGACTTGGGATAAGCCCTGCGAGGCAGCAAAACTATCTGTTTGGACAATACAATAAACACTATCAGCAGCACAACAAATCCAACAACATACATCCAAAAATCCGACAAAAACTGAGGAACAAGATTGCTCATATCGCCACCTACTGTTAGGTATTTGAATATGTCGCCCGTTGTTCTTCGCAATGTCCATTGAAAATAAATAGTGTCGGCAAGGTTTACCATCACCATTACCGATACCGATATTATATATATTGTCTCCGATATATTTTTGTATACCGGTTTCCATCTCAAGCCTGTTGGTATTATGTTCAGCAAAAAATAAGGCACCAAAACAATAGCCGTTGTAGATATTCCAAAATGAACATTTCCCAACACTATCATTAAAGCATCTTTTGCACCATCTATCGAAAATAACGGTGCGTTTACAAAGTAAAACACAAATTGTGTTACGGCCAATATAGCAAACGCCAGCACATACTTTGCCAACAAATATGTAAATATCTTATATGTTGTAAATATACCCCTTCTTCTCATATCTCATATCATCTATTTTCTCTTTGGCTTATAGCCCGAATCGGTCAATATCTGTTGCGAATCGGTATTCTTGAAAAGCTCACCTACCGAAACATTATTATTCTTCATGTATCTACTTACAATTTTCCAACCAATAAAGTCGGTCATACGCGGAGCCGAATTTTCAAACACCGCTGTACTTGGAGCTTCATTTACAAAGGTACGTATCTTTGCATAATCCTTTTCGTAGAGCAAGTTTTTTTGAATAAAATAACTCCACACATTGTTTTCATTCTCTTCGGCCCATTCCATTTGTTGGGATGTGTAACGTATCTTTATACTGTCCGGAATATCCGGAAAAACCTCATCCAAAAAATAAAGAATCTTTCCGTTCAATATCATCAAATCCAACATTGATTGTTCGGCGTACGACTGCGGTATCTTGCTTATTGCATACGAAGCCATACAATCGATAGGCAAATAAACGCTGTCTAAAAGATTAACGATATACATAGGCATACCAAAATATCCGTTGAAGTACTTCATGTTTTTGACGGCATATTGGTCTATGTTTATAGCCATAAACGAATCGGTACATATCACCCGGTCGTAATAAGCAAAAGTTCCGGTCATCAAAGTATATAAATTCTTTGGTCTACTATTTGGCAATAATTTTTCGGCCTTAGCCATTGCCTCGTCCAGGTCTTGTTCCAACCAAGTCAAATCGGGATATGTGGCAACCACCACATCATACACCTGCCGCATTACCGAGTCTGAAGCAAAATATTTTATCTCTTCAAAATAGGCGGGATCTGCAACATCGGTGTTGAACAAAAAGCGATAATCGTACTGCTTGTCTACCAATGTTTGATGCAAATCGGCAAGCGGAGTTCCAAAAACGAGATTTTCAAACCGGTGTATTGTCAGTCCACCATCTTTCACACCACCGTCGGCATAGTTTTTCTTTTCGGAATTGCACGACTGCAGTAGCATGGTCACAAATATCAATAGAATATATTTTTTCATATAAACCTCTGTTTATGGTTAATATTATTCTGTGTCATAGTTATTCTTAGAACCAATATCCGGCTTGAACAAAAAACGAATACATCATCTTGGAACTATGCTCTTCGGCATCTCGATGATAATCTGATTCTATCACAACCGAATGATCAATATTATCGTACGAAACATTTTGCAATGTCAGCCCTATTCCAATCTCTATATTCATAACCGAGAAACCCATCATAGCAGCCGAAAACAAACCATTTCCATCTACAATTCTGTAGTCTTGTCCTGTACGGTATTCGCTAAGCATATCAATAGTTACATCATTACCCACCCTATAACCGATCTTTCCATCAAAAAAGAGGTTGGCTTCTGATGTTCTAAACACGTACCTTGCTGTAAGATATATAGGCAATGAATAATTTTTGTTTTCTATCGTTGCTGTACCGTCATTGTCGCTGTAGTTCCATGTGGCCAATCCCACACCGGCACCAACAAACAAATTAGGATTCAGTTTTGAAAATACCGATGCACTTACCATAGGCTGATTCATCACTTGAAAATCTCCAATCTGATTGGAGAAAAATCCGACAGATACGTCGGTAGCTACCGATAGCGAAGCCGCATTTTCGCTGGGAATAGGTTCTTGTGCTACTGCTATGCCGGCAATAAACATGCTCAAACATAGTATCAAAACATTCTTTCTAATCATAATCTTTATCATTTATTGTTTAGTTTCATAATTTCTTATTGCCTCTTTTATCCTTTCGGGTATCGTTTCCGACATTTGTTTTTCACGATTATAGCCCGACATTATAGTCTTGCATGTTGCCTTCACCACTCCATTACAAACTATGTGTTGCAACACCTCCAAACTTTTATTGCCAAACCTCGCTACGGTGGTCCACACCTCCGGCATGTCGCCTCGCAATATCTGCCCTACAAAGTCCACCTCGTAATGCACTATAACAAGTGTTATGGGTTCCTTTTCGACATACACCCCGGCTGCGTCAAAGTACTTCATCTTGCCATAGTCAAAAAACTCCATTATTACAGCATTATTCACATGCCCCATTATATCCACATCGTTAAAGCGGAGCTGCAATGGCAATTTATGGCCAAACTCTTCCATCTGCATTTATTGTTTTGACTGTTTCAACAGTTTTTCCAATTCCGATATACGTTTTTCCATATCTTCCAACTTACGTTCGTAAACATATATCTTTCTCATCTTATTCACTTCCTGAGCCGGCGAACCCAATATTGTAATGTCCGATTTTATATTTCTTGTTACCCCCGATTGGGCACCTACTATCACTCTGTCACCAACTTCGATATGTCCTACCACACCTACTTGTCCTGCCAAAATACAGTTTTTGCCCACCTTCGACGATCCTGCCAACCCTGTTTGTGCTGCCATAGCAGTATTTTCGCCTACAACCACATTGTGGGCTATCTGGCATAGGTTGTCTATCTTCACCCCTTTGCGAACTATGGTCGAGCCCAGCGTAGCCCTGTCTATACAGGTATTGGCGCCTACCTCTACCCCATCTTCGATAATCACGTTGCCTATCTGGGCCACCTTGCTGTATCCTTCTTCGCCTCCCTGAGGGGCAAAGCCAAAACCGTCGGCACCTACCACAGCACCCGAATGCAAAATACATTCGTTACCTATAATATTGTTGGAATACACCTTTACCCCGGCAAACAAAGTGGTCCTATCGCCTATCCTGCTATTGTCGCCCACATAGCATTGAGGATACACCTTTGCATTATCACCTATTTTTACATTCTCGCCTATATAAACGTATTCGCCTATGTAGCAGTTCTCGCCTATCTTTGCCGAGGGGTGGATAAATGCCTGCGACGACACCCCTACTTTGTTAAGCTGTATCTCGTTGTATACCGACAATAGTTTTGCAAAAGCCATATACGGATTTTCCACACGCAACATGGTGGTCTTCACCTCCTGTTCGGCCACAAAGTCGTTGGCCACTATCACTAGCGATGCTTTGGTGTTATATATATAATGTGAGTATTTGGGATTGGCCAAGAACGACAATCCACCCTCTTCTCCTTCTTCTATCTTGCAAAGTTTATCTACCCAAATATTTTCATTTCCTTCGATAGTTCCTTGCAGCATTTGAGCTATTTCTTTTGCTTCAAATTTCATTTTTACGAATATTTCTATATAAAACAAATCCACAACCAAGTGAAAACAAATGCCTTACTTGATTATAGCCAATTCAATTCAATATGCAAATATACTTTATAATTATTGAACAGACAAGTACGGTTTTATTTTTTCGAAAGTATTATTGTCTATAAGTGCAATATGGCGTAAATCATTTATTGTATTGAAAGCACCTATCTTTTGCCTATATTCCACCACCGCCTTAGCCTGGTAGTAGTCCAAATACGGATGCCTTTTCAGGTCGTCTACATCAGCCGTATTGATGTTCAACTTACTCACCTTTGAGGTGTCAACAACTATGTGGTGCTTCAGTTTGTCGTACAGCTCTTGTTCCAATCCGTATACCTCCATCAGCTGCTCCTTTGAGCAGTAGCCGCCCAACAAATTTCTGTACTTCACTATTCTTTTCGAAAATACCGGTCCTATCCCATGCAGCTGTTGCAGGCCCGATGAGTCAGCAGTGTTCAGCTCCAGCATAGGTGTTTCCTTTGTAGGCTGCCTATGGCTGTTGTCAGTTTTTGTTACCACCTTTGGAGCTATACACACATAATCTTCCAGCTGCATATACTCCTCCTCTCCCACAAAGAAAATCTTTTTTATATCTTCCTTTTTGTCGAAGTGTACTCCTTTTTTGCGGTAGTTGACCACCGCCTGTGCCTGCTTTTCCGAAAAACCCATAGCCACCCATCCTTCCTTATCCAATGTGTTGGGGTCGAAAATAAAAGGTTTTAGCCTCCTTACCCTACGTCTCTTTCCATAGCTTCCACCCTTATCGCCCCCAATGCTGTCAGCAACAATGTGCAGCCCATACAGCTCTACCGAATCGGCAAAAGCCGAAAAATTCTCCTCCCCAACCATATCGGCACCTACAAATGGCTTTACAAACAGCAGCACCGCCATAAGCAACAACAAAACAACCAGCACCACAAAGCCACGCCTCTCCGATTGTGTAAATGAGTAAAAATATTTCCTATCCATCGCAGCAATTTATTGTATATCCTTCTTTCTATCTATGCCTAAAGGCAATACATCATATATACCCACCTCCTATCAAACTACAAAGATACGACATTTTGCAAAACAAGCAATACTATTTTCAAAAATTGCGTTGCTTATTGGAAGCACTCCGAGTCCGATTTGCTGTTTCAAAAGGGAGAGATTCACACCTCAAATAATACCCTATCATAAATCTATTCACGATAGGGTGTAATTGGAATAATGGTATACCATCAATTTTCGGCCGATATATACCCTCAAAATTCCCTCGTGATGTAGATGAATTTTCATCGTGATGTAGTTTGAACTACATCACGATGCAGATAAATTTTCCTCGGGAGGGAAAAATTATTTGTTCGTTTGCCACGTTTTTAACATCTGTCTCAAAATAAATGTGTACCTTTGCACATCAAAAACCAACGAAGAATATGCATCAAAACTATATAAAATATAATACCAAAACAGCCTCAAAAAGTACTCCATCCTTTACCGGGAAAGAAAGAGACTCAGAGACAGGCTTTTCCTACTTTGGAGCTAGATTCTATGATTCGGATTTGATGACTGGTTGGTTGAGCGTGGATCCTATGGCGGATAAGTATCCTAGTTTGTCTCCGTATGCTTATTGTGCTTGGAACCCGGTTAGGTTGGTGGATCCAGATGGGAATCGAGTTTGGCCAATCAGTAAAATATATAACAATTCGGAAAGAAAAATTATAAGTGGAATGTATCGAAATAATAGTGGTAAATTTCATGGAGGAGTGGATATTGTTCACCGACCCAAAGTCGGACCACCAAATACTTCAGGAGGGAGTATAGTAGCAACACACAATGGTAAAGTTGTTATTTCTGGCACAAGTAAAACAGCAGGTAATTGGATTGTTATAGAAAATGGGAATATCCGAACTAAATATATGCATATGGAGGATATTTCGAACTATAAAGTAGGTGAGTATGTTCTAGAGGGAACAGAAGTGGGAAAAGTCGGATCAACAGGAAGAAGTGAAGGCCCTCATTTACATTATCAGATTGAACAATATAATACAGAAACTAATGAGTGGGAGAAAATTAATCCCGTAGAAGGCAATATTTTGAAAGTTAATGAAAAAATGGATGTAAATCTTATAGATCCACAAAAAATGATAGACAATTCTAATAATGTAGCTCAAACAATAAATTTGAATGAAGTTAAAATAATTGAATCTAAAATAGTTGATTAATATGAGACTTAAATTTATT
>JAFWBF010000056.1 GCA_017507285.1 Bacteroidales bacterium
CGCGGCACTACCTGTACGAGCAAAAATCACATTAGCACGATGTGCTGTCATTCCGTTTACTACTACCATTGTCTCCATATCTGTAAGATTTTATATTACACTATACTAATTCATCTTCTTTGAAGGTTTGCCCCATCCATTTTTCATCCAAACAAACTCACGAGCTTCTTCCTTTGTTATAAAGTCCTCAACAAATGTTCTTGTTGCTGTGCCATCCTCTTTAACCGAAGTCCATTGCCAAACTCCCCAAGTGCATCTGTGTGACCCGTAAAAATATTGTCCTTCTTGTGCTTTCATTTCTTAATCTCATTTTGGTATTACAAAAATATGGAATATATTTAATATATCCAAACCTTCATCAATATTTTTGTGGAATATTTTGATTATTTTCCACTTTTTTCTACCTTTATGGGTAAATTTCACGAAAACTATGACAACTGATAAGCAGGAACGCACGGTCGTTCATTTAGAACTTGGAGCCGAACACTACTATTTTGGTTCAGTTAAGGCTCTTTGCGACAACTTTGGTAAGGAGCAAATTGGTATTGGATATAAGAGCCTTGCCAACTATGGAATTGCAGCAGATAAACCATACAGAAACAAGTATTGCACTATCCGTAAGGGTATTTTGGTAACAGCACCTAAAGCAGAATAAGAGTATGATTACAGGCGAGATTAAAAACCGTATAGATTCTATATGGGATACCTTTTGGACGGGAGGTATCACTAATTCCATTACTATCCTTGAGCCGATGACCTATCTGTTCTTTATGAAGATGTTGGATGATGCACAGCGTACCAAAGAGGCTAATGCCAATGCTTGGGGAACTGCCATCAAAGACCCCACTTTCAAGGATGGTATGTGGCACAACCCTGAGACAGACAAAGATGTTCCTTATGAGCAGCTTCGTTGGAGTGTTTTTCGCAATTTGGAAGCAGAAACGATGTATCGCACCATTAGCAAAGATGTTTTTATTTTTATAAAGACGCTCAATAGTGGTAAGGAGAGTGCGTATAGTCGTTTTATGGAAAATGCTACATTTATGATTCAGTCACCTCGTACTCTGACCAAGATTGTGGAGGGTATTAACTCCCTCGATATGAACAATCGTGATACTATGGGTGATGTCTATGAGTATGTGTTGGGTAAGATGGCTGCAAGTGGTAATAATGGTCAGTTCCGTACCCCAAGACACATTATTCGTATGATGGTTGAGCTGATGAAACCCACCTTGAAGGATACTATCTGTGACCCTGCTATGGGTTCAGCGGGCTTTATCGTTGAGAGTGCGAAGTATATCCAGCAGCACTACAAGAGTGAACTGCTCAAACGGGAGAATTCGGAGCACTACAAGAGTGGTATGTTGCACGGTTTTGATACAGATGCTACAATGCTCCGTATTGGTGCTATGAACCTTATGCTGCACGGTGTGGATAACCCTGATATTGCTTACCGTGATAGCCTTTCAACTGACAATACCGATGAGAACAAATACACCCTTTGCCTTGCTAACCCACCATTTACAGGTAGTTTGGATAATGAGGCTGTGAGTAAGTCGCTGCTTGCTATCACCAAGACCAAAAAGACTGAATTGTTGTTCCTTGCTCTATTTGTGCGTATGTTGCAGACGGGAGGAAGGTGTGCAAGCATTGTTCCTGATGGAGTGTTGTTTGGTAATAGCACAGGACACAAGTCTATCCGCAAGGAGTTGATTGACAACCATCGTTTGGAGGCAGTTATCTCAATGCCTTCGGGTGTGTTCCAACCCTATTCGGGTGTGAGTACTGCAATTCTTATCTTTACCAAGACCAATGCAGGTGGTACTGATAAGGTGTGGTTCTACGATATGAAGGCTGATGGTTACTCCCTCGACCAAAAGCGTAATGAAGTTGCTGAAAATGATATTCCTGATGTTGTTTCTCGTTTCCATAACCTTGAGGGAGAGGCTGAACGCACCCGTAAGGAGCAATCGTTCCTTGTGCCTGTGGAGGAGATTCGTGAGAAGGGTTACGACCTCTCGATGAACAAATATAAGGAGGTGGAGCGTGAAGTGGTTGAGTACGATGCCCCAGAGGTGATTATGGAGCGTATCACCACCCTTGAAACCCAAATCAACGATGCTCTTAATGAGTTCCGTGCAAAGTTTATGTAGTGTATGAGTACTTTTGAGATAATAGTATCGGTTGCTACCATAGTAGGTGTTGTCTTTAGTATTTGGACAAGCAAATGGTGTATCCGTAGGCGTATTGAACGCAAGCAAAATAGAATACAAAATATTGAAACAGCTCGATTCAAAAAGTATCGAGCAAATAGACCAATATTTGGTATGGATAAATTAGATTGGAAAGAAAAGCAACTCCAAGAGGATATTGATGAGTTGCGCAAAGACTTATAATTTTATGGACTACGAGACTAAACTTATATTGCGAGACTTAATTGAGGCTATTGAAAAACTTGATAACCCCGATTGGTGGACTATTATTTTGACCATCATAAACATTGCAGCATTTATTTTTGTGGCTATTACCCAAATTATGTTACAGAAACAACAAACTAAACTCCAAGAACAACAGACAAAGTCTCAAGAATATGATTTATATAGAGGTTTGTACAGATTGTTTTGGAAAATCCATAATATAGCAGATAGTTTAGTTTTTAAGATATATACAAATATTGCAATTGGCGGAGTGTCAATATATACTTGGGCTAAACTGAGAGAAGAGATAGAACTATTACAAAATGAGTTGGATGAAAAAAGTATTGACGTTCAGCTCAAGTTTCCTGATGATATATATAGATGCGCACAATATAAATTCTTACTTTCTTTAATGAGCGGCACTATTAATAGAATTGAGATGTTGGATAAGGCAAAACTAATAAATGCCTTTGAAATAAAAGATATTAATATGACTCTTCATAATATTAACAAGACGGAGAATGAGCACATTAACTTAATAAAGACAGCTATCACGGATTGCGATGAGAAGTCGGATTTTATAAGTTCATTAATAAGTGTTCCAATATTAAGGAAAGAGGTCTGTGATTCTGCGTTTTTGGATAAAATTAAAGCCAAGATATGAAACAAGGTTGGGAAATAAAGAAACTCGGAGAGGTTTGCGCATTTCAAAGAGGTTTGACCTATTCAAAAGATGATGAGGTTGAACACTCAAATAATTGTGTGCTTAGGTCTAATAATATTGACCTTGACTCAATGTCAATCGTTCTCGATGAGTTGAAATATATAAATGATGATTTTGCTGTAAGTGAAGATAAAAAAGTTAAGCCCAATACAATTCTAATCTGTATGTCTAATGGCAGCAAACAACACATCGGTAAAGTTGCATTTATTGACAAAGAATATGGATATGCTTTTGGCGGGTTTATGGGATTGATTAGACCTA
>JAFWBF010000057.1 GCA_017507285.1 Bacteroidales bacterium
CGCCTTACCATTGGCGATATTCCTTCGGGCTTCCCAATGCCATTCTTTGCCAAAGAAGGCATGGACCTTGCCGGAATAGATTGGATTACGGTACTTAAAGCATCTATCGTACCCGGCCTTACATTGGCTGGCTTGGGCTCTATTGACACTTTATTGACTTCGGTAGTAGCCGACAATATTACCAAAACCAAACATAACAGTAACAAAGAACTTATCGGACAAGGTATTGGCAACATGGTAGCAGGCTTGTTCTGCGGTATATCCGGAGCCGGTGCCACAATGCGTACCGTTGTAAACGTAAAGAGTGGTGGCCGCACACAAATATCGGGCATGGTACACTCCGTTTTGCTGTTGGCAATATTGTTAGGTCTTGGTTCGTTGGTAAAATACGTACCTCTATCGGTATTGGCCGGCATACTTATCACCGTTGGTTGGGGAATTATCGATTTCAAAGGTTTTAAAGACTTGCTGAAAATTCCGCGTGCCGATGCCGTTGTGCTCATCACAGTGCTTATACTTACTGTATTTGTTGATTTGCTTGTAGCCGTAGGCATAGGTATGGTAATAGCCTGCGTATTGTTTATGAAACGTGCAGGCGACCTGGTTGAAGAAAGCTACCAATCGGGCGAAATATCCAATTTCGACAAAGAATCGCCATGGGATGATGAACATGGAATACCCGAAGAAATACGCCATAAGATATACATCCAACGTTTGAACGGGCCTATCTTCTTTGGCTCTATCACACGTTTCCAAGAGGTTATGCACGACGTTCCGGACGACGTTAAGATAGTAATCATCCGCATGCGATTGGTATCATTTATGGATCAATCGGGACTTTATGCCATGGAAACCGCAATAAAAGACCTGCAAGCCAAGGGCGTTTGCGTACTTATGACCATCATTCAGCCACAACCTATGTATATGCTGAAAAATATGAACCTCATTCCCGATGTAGTTCCCGAAGAAAACACCTTCAAAACCTTCGAAGAATGTACTGTTTTCCTTAAGAACTACTTCGAGAAAAAATAACGAGAATAAAAGTTTGATAGATAATAGATTATAAACAATCGTGCAATTAAGTTATAATATTTTGTCGGTAATCGGAAAAAAAAGTGTAACTTCGCAGCACAAAAGAAAACAAAAAAATAATATAAAACACGTATTATGAATAATATAGATTGGAAAAACCTTCCATTTGGTTACATGAAAACGGATTACAACGTTCGTTGTTACTACCGTGATGGAAAATGGGGACAAGTAGAAACTTCTTCTTCCGAAGAAATATCTATTCACATGGCAGCAACCTGCTTGCACTATGGTCAAGAAGCATTCGAAGGCTTGAAAGCTTTCCGTTGCAAAGATGGTAAAATCCGTATCTTCCGTTTGGAAGAAAATGCTGCACGTTTGCAAAGCACTTGCCGTGGTATAATGATGCCGGAATTGCCTACCGAATTGTTCCGCGAAATGTGTATAAAAGTTATCAAAATGAACGAACGTTTCCTTCCTCCTTACGGCGAAGGAGCTTCTTTATACTTGCGTCCATTGTTGATAGGAACCGGAGCCCAAGTAGGTGTAAAACCAGCTACTGAATACTTGTTTATGATATTCGTAACTCCTGTAGGACCATACTTCAAAGGTGGTTTTATGGCTAACCCATACGTTATTACTCGCAAATACGACCGTTCTGCTCCTCTTGGAACAGGTGTTTACAAAGTGGGTGGTAACTATGCAGCCAGCTTGCGTGCTCATACCGAAGCTTGTGCCGGTGGCCAATACGCTTGCGAATTCTACTTAGATGCAAAAGAAAAGAAATACATCGACGAAGCCGGTGCTGCTAACTTCTTTGGTATAAAGAACGATACTTATATCACTCCCGAATCTACTTCTATTCTTCCTTCTATCACCAACAAGAGCTTGATGCAATTGGCTCAAGATATGGGAATGAAAGTAGAACGTCGCCCGATAGCTATCGAAGAACTTGCTACATTCGAAGAAGCCGGTGCTTGCGGCACAGCTGCAGTTATCAGTCCTATCGAACGCGTTGATGACCCCGAAATGGGAACATCTTACAACTTTGGTAAAGAACCGGGTCCATGGTCGAAGAAACTTTACGAACGCCTACGCGGTATCCAACTTGGCGAATGCGAAGACGTACACAACTGGAATACAGTTATCGACTAAATATATTTACATTAAATACAATAAAAGGGAATATCTTTTCGGGTATTCCCTTTTTTAGTATATTGCAACGCCATTGCAACGCCCTTGCAACTATCCGTACAGGCGAAACAACACGCCAATAGAATCTGCATAAAGTCCTACGGCTATTTTTAGAGCTGCTTCAAGACTCCAACTCAATTTATATTTTACCTTCCTTCAATTTCTTTATCGTTGTGAAATATGGACGGAAACTTTGTTTACCTTTGTCTCGTAAATCTAAGGCTGCAATATCAAGTTCTTCTATTTCTATTGGGTTTGTCGATTTGATTTCAAAACCAAGATAATACTCTCCACTTGGTTGGAACCCCATACCTTGCAAAGTTTTTGCCGTGTAGAACTTAGGGCCATTGCCCGACAATTCCAGTAATAACCGTTCTTTGCCATGATATAGGAGCAAATACTTTGTATGCTCAAAGCCACTAACAAGATTGATAGAACCATTACCTAATCCGGCCGGAACATAGTAAAGTTTATTATTTAAATATATATCTTTATATCCTGCCTTACAGTAGCCTACAAGTATTAGCTCATTACTATCTGCCACAATAGGAGAATATACAAGTCCATGTTGTGGAATTGAATCTCGAATCTGTTCGTATGCCGATTGCTCTATAAGAATCTTTTTCAAATGATTATACAGCAACGTACCAATATCTATGCAAAAACTATGCCATTTAGCCATCAAAACTGCCATATTTTTGGGGTAAAAGTATGGCACTTTCAGGGCAAAATTACGGCACTTTTGGGGTGAAAGTGTGGCGGTTTTGGCGACGGGATTATGGTGTGTTTTATAAAAAACGATCTATAGTTTTTTGAAAAATCGATTATTCATTTTTGAGAAAACGATTATTCGATTTTTTTGGGGAAAATGGGAAAAAGTGGTGTTTTTGGTGGAGTGGAATGGGTGAAGGGATGGCAAAAAAAAGCGTCGGCAAGTTATTGCCGACGCTTGGTTCGGATAGATGTTTATCCCACCAAATCGTCACCTCCGGAACCGGAATTTCCTCCTCCGCTGTCGGAGTTACCACCACTGCCGCCTGGCTGGCTGCCATCGGTAAGTTGGTTGGTGCTGATAGTTTCGTAGATCTTCTTTTCGGGATCTACCAAGCGCTGAATGGCCACAAGTCGCTTTTCGGCATTGTTTACGGCATGTTTCAACTCTTTGTTGGCATCAAAACGAACTCTCAACCTATTTAGTTGCGACAAACCTGCATCAACATTGCTATAGACTGTTGTGCTATCGGTAGTGGCAAAGAATGTGCCCAGTTCGCCAAATTGTACCCTATAGCCCATCGAAAGGAATAGCTCAATGGTTTGGCAGCAGCTATCCAGTGCTGCTTTCATCACCGTGGATTGCATACCGGTATGCTTGCAGGCAAAGGCCACAACCTCTTTGGCCGAAAGGGTTCCGGCATACTGAATATGAAGGGAGTATTTCAACCCCATTTCTTTTGTGCCTATTTTAGGAGTAGGCTGCTCCTTAGAAATGATGTTTATCATTAATTGGAATAGGTTTGGTAATGGTTATGAAGGGCACAAAGGAACAACTGTCTCTCGGTTTGAAGTAGCCCTTCGTTTTTAGTTTGCAAAGGTACAACAAAAAAACAGAATTGCCAAATCCTTGTACCGTTTTGGCTGTTAATAACTTATCAAAAAATGGCTTTAAGTGCCTTTTTTTGTTAGCATCAAGTAATCAGATGAATAGAAAAAAGGCTATTACTCTTTATATAATCGTAAAAACAGTATATAAAGTAGTGTATTTCCTACAAAATAAAACAGGTCAAATGGCCTAAAAGAGCCGTTATTTTGTTTTTGTTGATAACTTTTTGGTTTTGTGGTGTTTTTTTGATAGTGGGGAGGACGGAGAACAGACAATGGACGGGGCAATTTTTAAGATTTAGAATAAAAAAATCCTCGCCGAAAACATAGTTCCGAGCGAGGATAACAACTATATATAAATGGATTTTTCTCTACAATTCAACTCTATGCAAACATGCGTTCTATAACATCGCTATAGCGTTGTTGCACAAGCTTGCGTCGCACCTTAAGCGTTGGGGTAAGTATCTCATTCATTATCGACCACTCTTCGGGCACCAATTCAAACTTCTTTATCTTTTCGGTTTCACCAAAAAACTCGTTATACTTGTTTACCTCTTTGGCATAGCGTTGTATTACCTTTGGATTTTTAAGCACCTCTTGGGCAGTGGTAAATATAATGTCGTGTCGCTTACACCAACACTCCAAAAAAGCAAAGTCCGGTGAAATAAGAGCAGCAGCATACTTTTGGTTTTCACCCACAACCACTATATTTTCGATAAATGGCGATTCGGAAAATTTCTCCTCTATCAGCTGCGGATTGACATACTTGCCATACGAGGTTTTGAATATATTCTTCAAACGTCCAACCAGTACTAGCTGTCCCTTGTCGGTAAAACGGCCCAAATCGCCGGTATGAAACCACCCATCGGCATCTATAACTTGGGCTGTAAGTTCATCATCTTTGTAGTATCCCATCATCACATTGTGTCCACGACACAGAACCTCATTGTTGTCGGGGTCTATCTTCACTTCCACACCGGGCAATGGAAAACCCACCGTCCCTACCTCTCTGGCATAAGGTTCTCGACTACTTACAGCTATCACCGGCGAAGTCTCGGTCATACCATAGCCCTCATATACCGGCATACCTATGGCAGAAAAGAATGCAGCCATACGTGGCTGAATACTTGCCGCACCCGATACCACTATATCAAAATTGCCTCCTATACCTTTGCGTATCTTGTTATATACCAAAATATCGGCAATCTTATGCTTGAAATTATAGAGGGATGTACGATCGCAATCTTGTATGCGATATTCCTGTGCAAGCTCCACAGCCCAGTAAAACAACTTCTTTGATATTCCCGACATTGACTTGCCCTTGCAATAAATCTTGTCGTAAAAACGCTCAAGCACCCTTGGCACCGTACTCATCATTGTTGGACGTACTTCCTTAATATTTTCGGCCAAAGTGCCCAAACTTTGAGCATAATACACAGTCATTCCAAGATACTGATAAAGAAATACCAACATACGCTCGTATGCATGACATAGCGGCAAAAAACTGAAAGCCCTGTCAGACCATTTGGCCGGAGTTTGCCTAAGATTCATCAGCTGACTTACTATATTGGCATGCGAAAGCATTACTCCCTTTGGCACTCCCATGGTTCCCGATGTATACATGATAGTAGAGCACGCAGATGGCAGTACTGCATCTTTACGTCGCCGTAGCTCATCAGGCATAGGATTCTCATCGCCCATGGCAACAAGTTGTTCCAAATAAGGCATGGAACCACGATCAATAAAAGTATATACATACCTAAGATTGGTAAGTTGTGGTCTTATCGACTCTATTTTGTTTAATACCAAATTTCCTTCAACGAAAGCAATCTTGGCCTCACAATGATTGAGGATATACAAATAATCATTTTCCGAAATGGTAGGATAAATAGGCACTGATATGGCACCTACTTGCATTATGGCCATATCCAATATATTCCATTCGGGTCGGTTGGTACTGATAATTGCCACTTTATCGCCTTCTTTTATCCCTAAATGAATGAAAGCATAACTAACAGCATTTGTCATACGTATATATTCGTCTATATCGTAAACTCGCCAACTTTCATCAACCTTGCCCGATAGTACATTTGGTTTGGCAGGGTAATTTGTCTTGCGATATTCCAAAATATCGAATAATCGTTTTATTTCTTCCATAAATTTTCACTGTTTATCTTATGCTTTATAAACTGCAAAAGTAGCTCTTTTCCTCTCACAGTTTTATTAAAAGGGATAATACGAATGAAAATATTTGCCAAATCAGTATATTTGGGGTGAAATAATGAATTGTGGGGTGAAATAAAGAGGATGTATAAATAAAAAAAATGCAATAAAAATGAAAAAATATGCTTTTTATTTGTTTGTATTGAAAAATAAAAGTAATTTTGCAAAGAATAATAAAGAATAGAGTTATGTCGAAAAAAGTACCAAACAGCTTGATAAAGAAGCAAAACATCGTAAAATTAGTTCTTTTTGTTGTGTTTTTTGCCTTCTTGTTCATTATAATATTCAAACCATTTAACTCTAACAAATTCCTATCCATATCCACCGACAGATTTGCGGCTTACGCCTCTATTATAGCTGCCATAGGCTTGGGAGTATTGGTTATAAGTCGCTTACTAATGTATATATACTGCAACAAGACCGGCAAAAGCCTTACTTATACCAATTATATCACATGGGTACTTATCGAAGTATTATCGATATCACTATTTTGCAACCTATTTGCATGGCTTATTGGCACACGTAAACTTGGCTATTTCGACATACTGCCCGACACCATAAGCTATACTTCTGCAATACTATTCCTACCCTACGTTATAACACTACTATACTTCGAACTGCAAGAAAAGAATATTGATTTGGAAAAACTAAAGGCAATGCCAATGGACACTCCTGCCAATACCGACAGTGGCAATACTGCAAACGATGGTAAACATACACTTATAAACCTATCGGACGACAAAGGTCATCTAAAACTATCGGTAGATATAGACAATCTATTCTTTATCGAAGCGGCCGACAATTATGTAAATATCTACTACTCAAATAAAGATAAAATATCAAAGTTTTGCCTACGCAACTCTCTTAAGAATATGGAAAATATGAATCCCAACCTTATACGTTGCCACAGATCATATATGGTAAACTTTAGCAAAGTAAAGGTATTACGCAAAGAAAAAGAAGGTCTTGTGATAGAACTCGACTCGAAAGATATACCCGATATTCCTATATCCAAAACATATTCTGCAAAAATAATACAAGCATTATCTAATTAGTTGGTAATATTTCTATTACATCTGTTCGATAAAAATACCCAACATACGTTTCATGACCCTGCGGTTTAGTCATCAAAAGTGCCATAGTTAGGGGGCGTAACTATGGCACTTAGGGGTCGTAAACCACGGGGTTATGAGTGCCAACTATGGTAGTTTAGAAATGTAATTCATATAATTGATTTTTTAATACCACTCGCATATCAGAGCTAAATTCCTTGTGAGTGAATTTTATCTCCCTCATAAAAAAAATAAAACTATATTTATAGGTACACAACCACCCATATAAACCTATATTATTAACCAAAGCATATTGCCGATATAAATACCAATGCCGCTACAGCTTTCGTACTGTAACGGCATTGCACTATCATGAATTGTAAATTGCTATCGGTGCATTACAAAAACCCATGCGGCATCACTCTTAATGTCGGAGTATTTAAGGTTTGTGGTATATATTCGCAAGGTTTTCGCAGTAGAATCATAGTCCCATTTCAATTCTTTGTCGCAACCTAGCAGTTGCACTTTCATATCCGAAGCAGGAGGTTCTATATTGTTTAGTTGCAAGACTTCATCAGGATATTTTAATGCTATAGCGTACAGCACATTACCTTTTGTAGTATAACATACCACCGGCTGACGGCAAGCATATTTGGCTTCAAAACCGTTTATAGGTCGTACATATTCTTTAGCTTGGCTTGCAGATTGCCACCATAGTTTCATCACAGCCTCCAAATTTGTCTCTTTGTACAATATTTTTATCGGGTATTGTTCGCCTTTTTTCAGTTTCAATGTTGCCTTGGTTGCATTATTCTTCAAAGCCTCTTCAGCATTGCTTTCGGTTGCATTGGCATTGGGTTTGGTGTAGTCTATTATTGTATCAGCTCCCACTATCACCATTGCATAATCTTCAGCCTCAATTTCAAAAGTATATTTCTCTGTATATTTTGGCACTATAATTCCCGTCCATTCGGCTGTAAAATTGTCGTAACTTATAGACTTGTCGGGCGAATTTCGCTTCCAATTAAAGTTTAACACCGAATCTGTTCGTTTCAGTTCTACATCTTCGTATTCATAAAAGTGGGTATACGGACGAGTTTCATATATAGCTTCGCCATTGATATCCAACCAATCTCCCAAATCTTTCAACCGCTCTTGCTGTAGCATAGGTATTTTGCCATCAGCGGCAGGACCTACATTCAGAGTCATTCCACCACCTGCAGCCACTAGCTTACAGAAATGCTGAATCAACTCTTTCGATGTTAAATAATTGCTCAATGGCTCACGACGATTCAGTGCAAACGAGCGTCCTATTCCACGACATTCGGCCCAAGGACGGTCTGTAAGCATAATACCAGAACTGTATTCAGGCGTACGAAATCCATGCTCGGTACCTGCTCCCCATCGGTCATTGACGATGGCTTCAGAACCTACTGTAGTATAATACCACGATATCAATTCTTCGGCATGGAAGTCTGTTGCTTTGTTGTTCCATTCTCCATCAGTAAATATCACCGATGGTTTGTAAAGCTGAACCAATTCCTTAAACTGAGGTATCATATAAGTTTCTACATAGTTGGCAATAGAGTCGTCGGGATCTTGCATCCAAATATGTTTGGGATTTGTCCATTCGGTAAGCGAATAGTAGAAACCCATCTTCATTCCACGGCTACGTACGGCGTCAGTAAGTTCGGAAACAATGTTTCGTTTGGGGCCTCCCACTACACTGTTCCAATGAGGCTGAAACTTACTATCCCATAGGCAATATCCATCGTGGTGTTTGGTTACCAATAGCACATATCTAGCACCGCTCTGCTTGAATAGGTCTGCCCATTCAGCAGGATTCCACAGTTCGGCTTTAAATAATTTGTCGAAATCTCGATAGGTTATACCTTCACCGTATGTTCGGTTTTGAAAGTTTATCCTCACTGTATCGCCCACCATAAGTCCACGGTAATACCACTCACCGTAACCTTCCACTCCTGCATAGGCCGGCACCGAATATACACCCCAATGTACAAATATTCCCAATTTTGCATCAGCAAACCACTGCGGATAACCACGTTCATTAATCGATTGCCACGATGGTTGAATTTCCTGAGCCATAGGTAGTCCACAAAAGCCGAACCCCACTACGACTATTAACAATAATTTCTTACGTATATTCATAACAATAAATCTATATAGTATCTAAACTTTTTATTATCAACTGTATTGCATCATCTACTTCATTGTCGGATATTATAAGCGGAGGTGCTATCCTAAACGAGTTGAGTTTGTAAAGAAATGAATCTGTAACCAACCCATTGTCCAAAAAACAGTCGAGAAGTTTCCAATAAGTCTGCTCATCTTCCAAGTCGCACGCAAGAAAAAGACCCTTTCTTCGTATTGCCTTCAGCTTGTCGTGTCCAGTCAATGCTTCTTCAAACCTATGTCCTTTTTCCTCTGCAGCCACACATAATTCGTTGTCCATTATCACTTTCAACGATGCCAATGCAGCCGCACAGCTTACAGGATGTCCACCAAAAGTGGTTATATGGCCAAGTATAGGATTATATGTAAGAGTATTCATAATTTCTTTGGACGATATAAATGCACCTATCGGCATCCCACCTCCCATTGCTTTGGCCAACACCAATATGTCGGGAGTTACATTTTGCTGGAAGTAAAACATTGTACCTGTACGGGCAAAAGCTGTCTGAACCTCATCGAATATTAGCAATGCACCGACCTCTGTGCAACGCTGTCGAAGCTGCTGCAGATAGTTGGTATCGGGAACCATCAATCCGTTTTCACTCTGAAGAGGATCAAGAATAACACATGCCGTACGAGAGGTAACCAGCTGTAAATCATCAAAATTATTAAAACGTATAGCCCTTGTATCCGGCAATAGTGGCCGAAAAGCATACCGAAAATCCTCGTTACCCATAAGGCTTATGGCTCCATGTGTGGAGCCATGATAGGCATTGAAGGTGTGTACAATCTCTGAACGACCGGTGAAACGCTTTGCCAACTTAAGAGCTCCTTCCACAGCTTCGCTACCGCTATTTACATAATAGATATTGTTCAAACTATCGGGCAATAATGATGTAAGCAAATTGGCATACTGAACTTGTGGACTTTGCACATACTCGCCATACACCATAAGATGCATATATTTTTCTGCTTGTTGTTGTACTGCTTCCACTACCTTGGGGTGACAATGCCCCACATTGCTCACTGCTACTCCCGATATAAGGTCTAAATAAGGTTTACCTTCGGGTGTATACATATAACATCCTTCGGCTCTTGATATCTCCACACCTATCGGTGAGGATGTAGTTTGTGCTACTTTCTGATAAAATAACTCACGTTCTATTGACATATCTATATTTAATTTATGTGCCAAAGAAACCTTCGGCTACGCTTATATTTGTAAATGCAAAGATAAGTTTTTTTTCTGACAATGGAGCTGATATGTGAAAGAAATAAATATTTATGCAATAAACAGAATAGAAATCAATATTATATAAAAAGGTAAATAATAAAATAGGCGTTACAATAAATATCATTGCAACGCCTATCAATCGCGTATATACAACTATTTTCACATGATAATGGCACTGAAATGACCATCAAACACTAGTAGTAATTTACGATAGTTTATCTCTTCAAACTATAATAAAATACTATTTTACTTTCAAGTTTTTACCTATCTTTAATTTATCTGACTTAAGACCATTCAACTGCTTTATTTTTTTTACTGTGGTTCCATACTTCCGCGCTATTGCCGACAAAGTTTCGCCTTTCCTTACCTTATGATAAACAGTTTGTTTCTTTGGCTTTTCAGCTTTCTTCACTTTCGGTTGAACTTTTTCTACCTCAACGTTAACCGAAGAAACAGTATCGGTCAATGTATCGGTAACGACTTCATCCTTGACTTGCTTCTTTTCTAACAACTGAGGTGCCTGATACTGTATTTGGTTGTACAATGGATTTCTGCGATGTATGGTTATCCTCTGTCCTATCTTCAACATACCATTCTTCCTTATTCTCGGATTCCAACTCCGTATCTGAGCAACAGTAACCCCATAGCGTTTGGCTATCTTTACCAACGTTTCATTCCTACGAACAATATGGACAATAGTCTCGGTAGGTTTTATGTCCTGAACTATTTGCTTTACTAGCGAATCCATACCATATTCGTATATCGAATCCTGCAAACGTATAAATTGAGGCACATATTCCATTGGCAAACGCAGATAGCACGACTGCGAAGCCCCCGGTATTATAGGTTCCTTATATTGAGGATTAAGAAGCCTAATCTGAGCATCATCCACAGCAATAAACTTAGTTATCTGAGCGAAGAACAAATTTCTGTCAATCATAATAGTATCTGTTTCCATAGGAACATCTACATCCGTTGGTCGCAGATTATGCTTTTCGTAATTGGTCATCACGTATGTTGCTGCAATATAAGCAGGTATATATCCTCGAGTTTCCCTTGGAAGATAGGGATAAATATCCCAAAAGTCTCGTTTTCCGCCAGAACGTGCTATAGCCTTGTTTATATTCTTAGGTCCACAATTATACGCAGCTATAGCCAAATGCCAATTGTCAAATATTTCATACAAATCTCTCAGATAGCGAGCCGCAGCATCACTAGCCTTTAGGGGATCTTTACGCTCATCTATCAACGAATTTATATTAAGACCATATATCTTGGCTGTTCCTTGCATAAACTGCCACAACCCCGTTGCTCCCACTCGCGACACTGCCTGCGGATTCAAAGCACTTTCTATAATTGGAAGATATTTAAGTTCCAACGGCATATCATGACGCTCCAACGCTTGTTCAAAAAATGGAAAATAATATTCGGCCAACGATAACATACTATTTAAATTATTGGTCATCCTTCTGACGTACATCTTTATATATGAGCGCACAACACCATTATACGTCATTGGTATAACTGCCGGTATTGAATTTAAACGTTTGAAAAGAACAGAGTCAGGTATATCGTCAAACATCAAGTCGTCAAAAGATTCATCTCCATGTTTGTAATGTTTCGTCAAGATATGATGTGAGTTTTTCTTATCAAAATATGAGGTAAGTAAACTATCATAATTGCGTGTAAAAGAAGATTCCAAATATTTCATATCTTCTTCATAAACATTGTTATCTACCTGACTTTGTGCCAACATAGGCAATAATAGTAGTGTACCAACCAAATATTTCAACCTTGTATAGATTTTTCTCTTAGTCATCATATATCGTATTTATAAAATGAGTAAACGCAGGTATTAGAATAAAATTGTTGAAGATAAATTATTTTTATCGGTTTTAGAAAGAAAAAGAATTTTCTTAAAAAGTTTGCACATGTAAAAAATATATGTACCTTTGCAAATAAAATAAACAAAATAAATTATAAATAATAGATAAAAAAAAAGACTGACTATGAAACGATTATCGGTAATTATTTTATTTACATTACCCTTCATATTTACATCATGCGAGGGTGACTTTGATGATTTTTTTGGTGATCTTTTAGACCAAGCATCTGGAAGTGCAGAAGTTTTTGCTTTGGCAGAAAATAGCAACGACACTGTGTTTAACGGCACATTTGAATTTTCTGCCATTTCTGTTATCGACACTACGATTGAGAATGTTGATATTTCCTATCTTATAGGCATATCGGCTCACACATCGCTAGACGAACAAGAAATTGATTTCCCATATATGTTATGTACTTTGAGTGACACATTGGAAGGATTGCATACTGTGAATTTTGCAATTGACACAAGTTTTATTCTAAACTTCGACTACGAAGAATTTGTACGAACAAATCGCGAAAACATCGTTGCTATTATTGCCGATGAAGGAAACTGGTACATAGGAAGTTCGGGAGCCATCCAATTGGATATATACGAAGGCTATGGCGGATTGGTTGATGGCTCTTTCAACAATGTTGTTGCCTACCACCTTACCCAAGGAATTGTAAATAATGTTGTTAACAACTACAGAGCCGGCAATATTGTTCAAACACTCGGAATAATTGCCGATATTCCAACTGTAACATTGCATGGAAGTTTTTCGAGTAGAAACATTGATGTAATGCATTTTTTACAATAAAAAAATAATATAAGGAATACTAAAAAGAGAGGGATGTCTACATCCCTCTCTTTTTTATAAACGGCAATAGGGTATCAATAGAATGATAATAGGGTATGAGCTGCATAATGATATACCATCAATAGTATTAGTTTAATGGTAAATAAAAAAAAGAACCAACCTCCTCTACAACAATACTTCAGAATACAACAACGATGAATCACTTGATTAATGAAAATAAATCGGGAGAGAGATACATTTTCCCCGTGTGGAAAATATACGTACTACGTGATGCAAATAATTTTTCTTCATGAGAGAATTTCAGAACGTTACGGTGCAGTTTTTCAGATTTACTGCATTCGTAAAAATATTGTTTTGCTACATGAGTTATATTTATCCTATCGACAACATAAATAAAGTAACTAATATCCTTTTTTGAATAAAAAGAAACAGAATAGGGAGGAAATAATGTTATTAAATAGCAATAAACTGACAACGAATATTTTTGGAATATTCCCCATACCTTGTTGATAACTAAAAACACTTTTATATAAATGTATTTGTAATTTAGCATCGTAGAATAAAAGGAACAATAATGATGTAAATAATTGTATTTGTTTGTATAAACTAGTTTTTATTATTATGGAAACTGAATTAATTTTAGATTTTGGAGAAAAAAAAAGTTCTTCTATACCAAAAAATAAAAATAGCAAATCGGGAGGCGATAAAGATGCAATAAACCCGATAAACAAACAAGTACAAAAAACAAAACGGAGAACTGTCAATACGGGAATAACGATGAAAGAAGAAATGAATTCAAACAATCATTTGGAGTATAATCCAAAAGAAATTATGGAGGCAAGCACAGCATATTTTGGCAACGATGAATTGGCTGCCAACGTGTGGATGAACAAATATGCTTTGCGTGATGGCGATAAGATATTCGAGTTGACCCCCGACCAAATGCATATACGTTTGGCGTCGGAATTTGCTCGTATCGAAAATAACTATCCCAACCCCATGAGCAAGGAAGAAATCTACGAACTTCTTAAGGATTTCCGTTATATAATACCACAAGGTAGTCCAATGTCGGGCATTGGCAACGACTTTCAAATTGTATCATTATCCAACTGTTTTGTTATTGGCAACTCGGGTGCAGCAGACTCTTATGGAGGGATACTCAAAGTAGATCAAGAACAAGTGCAACTGATGAAACGCAGAGGTGGCGTTGGCCATGATCTTTCACATATTCGCCCCGAAGGTTCTCCCGTAAAAAATAGTGCCCTCACATCAACAGGTATAGTTCCTTTTATGGAACGCTATTCCAACACTACTCGCGAAGTAGCACAAGGAGGCCGACGTGGCGCACTGATGCTTAGTATATCCATAAAACACCCCGACTCGGAAAAATTTATCGATGCAAAACTCGAACAAGGCAAAATTACAGGTGCCAACATCTCGGTAAAGATAAGCGACGAATTTATGAGATGTGTTGTTGAAAACAAACCATTTGTACAACAATACCCTATTGATTCTGAAAATCCAACAGTTGTAAAAGAAATAGATGCTCGCTCGTTGTGGAACAAAATCATAGAAAACGCTTGGAGTTCGGCCGAACCGGGTGTACTGTTTTGGGATACAATAGCTCGCGAATCAATTCCGGATTGCTATAGCGACTTTGGGTTCAAAACAGTATCCACCAACCCTTGTGGCGAAATACCCTTGTGTCCATACGACAGTTGTCGATTATTAGCCATCAACCTATACAGCTATGTAAAAAATCCTTTCACAACTAAGGCTTCTTTCGATTTTGACTTATTCTGCGAACATGTAATAAAAGGTCAACGTTTGATGGACGACCTTATAGACCTCGAGTTGGAAAAAATTGAAAAAATTATCGAAAAGATCGAGAACGATCCCGAGGAAGATGAAATAAAATCTGTAGAACGCAACCTATGGTTGAACATAAAGATGAAATGTTTGGAAGGCCGTCGTACCGGATTTGGCATCACCGCCGAAGGCGATATGTTGGCAGCATTAGGTTTGCGTTATGGTTCAGACAAAGCCATCGACTTTTCGGTATCTGTACATAAAGCCCTTGCAGTGGCCGCATACACATCATCTGTAACCATGGCCAAGGAACGAGGAGCATTCCCTATCTACGACGCCGAACGTGAAATAAATAATCCTTTTGTAAAACGTTTGGCCGAAGCTGACCCAAAATTATACAAAGAAATGTCGAAGCATGGTCGTAGAAACATTGCATTACTTACAATAGCTCCAACAGGAACAGTAAGTATATGTACACAAACCACATCGGGTATAGAGCCGGTATTCATGGTGTCGTACAAACGTCGCAAAAAGATAAACCCCAACGACAAAGACAGTTCTTCAAGAAAAGTGGTACAAGATTCTAACGGTGATTACTTTGAAGAATTCAATGTATTACATCCGAAATTCATCAATTGGCTACAAGTATCCAACTACAATGTAGATGAAGTAATGCAGATGAACGATAAAGACTTGCAGGAAATCATCAACAAATCACCATACTACTTAGCTACATCGCAAGACATAGATTGGGTAAACAAAGTGCGCATGCAGGGTGCTATCCAAAAGTGGGTAGATCACTCCATAAGCGTAACCGTAAACATACCTAAGGAAACAACCAAAGAGATGGTAAGCACCATCTACCAAACGGCATGGGAAAGTGGTTGTAAAGGTTGTACCATCTACCGTGATGGTTCGCGCGATGGTGTACTTATCTCCAACAACGACTCGAAGAAAACATCCGAATCGTCGTTCCGCGAAACAACAGCACCCAAGAGACCCAAGAAATTGGAAGCCGATATAGTTCGTTTCCAAAACGACAAAGAAAGCTGGATTGCCGTTGTAGGTATATACCAAGGTCATCCCTATGAGATATTTACCGGTAAGGCAGAAAGTTTCCTATTGCCCAATTGGGTAGAGAAAGGTTGGGTTATACGTGTAAAAGAAGATAACAAAGCTCGCTACGACTTCCAATTCTTAGACAAAGACGGATACAAAGTTACCATTGAAGGACTTTCTAGATTGTTCAACAAGGAATTTTGGAACTACGCCAAGTTAATTTCCGGTATATTACGCCACGGTATGCCTCTACCAAACGTTGTGGATCTTGTAAGCAAACTTAACTTTGACATAGATAGTATTACCACATGGAAAAACGGTGTGGCACGAGCCCTTAAACGTTATATAACCGATGGTACCGAAACGGGCGAAGTATGCCCCGAATGTGGTGGCAAAATTATATACACCGGTGGTTGCAAGGAATGTAGCAATAAGTGTGGATGGTCGAAATGCAGTTAATTCTACAATAATACAATAACATTCTAAACTCTTTAGAGTATTTATACACTAAAGAGTTTTTTTGTTGACAAATAATTAATCTTTTATATAGAAACTTTGTTTTATCGAGTATGAAAAACAGAAAAAAGAAAATCGGACTCTTGCCATTTATCCTGATAGCAATCGTATTGGGTATATGCTGTGGATTATTTTTCCCTGGATGGTTGGCACAAATATTTGTAACATTCAACGGTTTGTTCAGCCAATTTTTGAACTTTGTGATACCTTTGCTGATATTCGGATTGGTTGCTCCTGCCATTGCAAACATAGGTTCTAAAGCAGGCAAGATGTTGCTTATTACCGTTGGCATAGCCTATGGTGCCACCATCCTATCGGGTTTTTATGCCTATGCCATCGCCGATGGCTTTTTCCCACTGATGATAGAGCAATATAATTTCGATTCCGGCACCGACAATCCCAACGCTCTTTCACCATTCTTCACCATAGAGATAACTCCTATTATGGGAGTAATGACTGCCCTGGTATTCTCGTTTATGGTAGGTTTGGCTGTAGCAAGCCAACCCAACTCGACGCTTAAGAAGGTACTTGACGACTTCCAATTAGTGATAACAAAGGTAATAGAAAAAGTAATCATCCCCCTACTCCCATTGTATATATTCGGCATATTTATGGATATGAGTTTCAATGGAACTGTATTTCACATCCTATCAGTATTTGCCAAGATTATACTTATAATATTTGCGGCACATATCCTTCTGCTTATACTACAGTATTGTATAGCCGGAATAATTACACGAAAGAATCCTTTTAAATGCCTGACCACTATGCTACCGGCATATTTTACTGCCTTGGGCACACAGTCTAGTGCAGCCACCATACCGGTATCGTTGGCTCAAACGCTAAAGAACGGTGTACGCAAAGAAGTAGCCGAGTTTGTAATTCCGCTATGTGCCACCATCCACCTGTCGGGATCCACTATGAAGATTGTGATGTGTGCCATAGCCCTTATGCTTGTACAAGGTCAAACCTACGACTTTGGAATGTATGCCGGCTTTATATGTATGCTGGGTGTAACCATGGTAGCTGCTCCCGGAGTACCTGGTGGTGCCATAATGGCAGCATTGGCAGTACTACAATCAATACTGGGGTTCGACGAAAGTATGCAGGCTCTTATGATAGCTCTTTACATTGCTATGGATAGCTTTGGAACAGCATGCAACATCACCGGCGATGGTGCAATAGCTCTTATAATGAATAAGATTACAGGAAAAAAAGAAATTACAACAAATGAACAACAACTATAGCATTAAAAATAAATTTATTCACACAACGTAATAACAATAAGAGATGAAAGACTTTTTTAAAATGATGTTTGCCTCATGCTTGGGCAGTTTGATAGTTTTTGGAATATGCACCTTCTTGGTGATTTCGCTCCTTGTAGGCTCCATAGCCACCATTATCTCTTCGGCAGAAAGCAATACCACAACCACAATGGTAAAACCAAACTCTGTATTAAAACTAGAATTGACCAAAAGCATTTACGAACGCACGCCCTCCGAACTCAACTCGTATCTCGAAAATAATCAGGTGATAGGTGCCGACATGGTGCTGAAAGCAATACGTATGGCTCAAACCGACGATAAGATAAGCGGCATGTACATTAAAACATCCGAGATGTACAACGGCGGTTGGGCACTGACCGAAGAAATTCGTAACGCTATTGTCGATTTTAAACAAAGCGGAAAATTTGTTTATGCCTATAGCGACGTATACAGCCAAAAGGCATACTACCTTTCGAGCGTGGCCGATTCGATATTCGTAAATCCTTCGGGAATAATAGATTTCAAAGGGATAGGTGCCGAAACTGTATTCATAAAAGATATGTTGGACAAACTAAATGTAGATGTAGAACTTATACGCCCACGCAACAATTCATTTAAAAGTGCAGGCGAAATGTACACCATGAACCACATGAGCGAAGCCAACAAGAAACAAATACGCTCCTACATCAATAATATATGGCAACATGTATCGGGCGATATAGCCGCAACACGAAACATACCGCTAGATAAACTAAACAACATTGCCAACAACCTTTCGGCATACCTACCCACCGATGCAGTAGCCAATGGACTTATCGACAAAACAGCTTTCGAACATGATGTGCTGGTATCCATAGCTAAAAACCTAGATAGAGATGAGCCCGACGAAATCAACTTTGTAAAAGTAAAAAGCTACGCAGAATCGAACATTACACCCGAAAGCAAAAATAAGATAGCTGTAATATACGCCCAAGGTGATGTACTACACGGCAGAGGCTCTGACATAAACGTATATTCGTCCAATATAACCCAAGCACTCGACCAAGCTGCCGACAACGACAAGGTGAAAGCAATAGTACTGAGGGTAAACTCGCCCGGTGGTGCCGTTATAGCATCCGAAATGATGACCAATGCCGTAATGCGTGCCAAAGAAAAGAAACCTATAGTGGTATCAATGAGTGATATGGCAGCCTCGGCAGGATACGAAATATCGTGCAATGCAACCAAGATTGTGGCAATGCCCACCACTATCACAGGCTCGATAGGTGTATTTGGAATGTATCCACAAGTAGGACGTATGCTAAAAAACAAACTAGGAATAACCACCGACACGGTACTTACCAACCGAAATGCTGCCGCAATGTCTATAACCCGACCGCTATCGGCCGAATCGCACAATATGCTTGTACGCAACGTTGAAGACTTCTACAAAACATTCTGTATGAGAGTAGCCAGAGGAAGAAACCTAAGTGTGGAATACGTCGACAGCATAGCACGTGGACGTGTTTGGACCGGAACTCAAGCCAAAGAACTTGGACTGGTAGACGAACTTGGAGGTATGGATGTGGCACTGCGTATAGCAGCACAAGAAGCCGGAATAACCAACTACAGTATAGTGGCATATCCAAAACAAAAAGATGCAGTAACCGAACTCATGGAAATGTTTGGCGAAGAAATGGCAGAAAAAACACTACCAATAGAAAATTCCAACGTAGTAAAGTACTATAAACAAATAGAACAATTAAGCAATATGGAACCATTGCAGGCTCGACTACCATACTTTATTGAACTCTAACGCAATACCATGCCGATGGCATACAACCTCGGTAATAAATAGAAAACATCAAGCTAACTAGTTACAAACACTATACCTCACCAAGCCCAACCCTACGTCATAGGGTTGGGCTTTGACTTTATGCAAAAGAACAAACCTACAGATCCCTCTCCCCAATCACACACCCTACTACCACCCAACCAATACCTACAAATAACCAATACCTCACTAGCAATATAGCTTACAGCCACTTGCAATTTTACCCACAGCCACCCAAAACTTTCAAAAAACCTACCGCAAATTTCGCTTACACCTACATCTAAAGCGTATTACCACTACCACAAAATCAAAAATTATACCATGATTTTTACAAACCATACCACGATTTCTTTAAATCAAACTATGATTTCTATAAATCAAACCATGATTTAAAGAAACCAAATCATGATTTGATAAAATCATAGTTTGGTTTTGAATTTCGCTGTGGGAGTGGATAATAAAACCGGTAGGTATGCGAGAAAAATACCACAGGGATGAAAAACTTCCTCAGGGCTATCGACTCAAAAACCTGCCCGCATTTGCTACCGATA
>JAFWBF010000058.1 GCA_017507285.1 Bacteroidales bacterium
ATCGGCATTCCATCATCAGATAGGTGGATACCACGCTGCCAAGCTGCGTCGATACCAAGATTTGATAGACTTCTATCTGTCTCGCCACATCAATACCGACGTACTAAATATGCTTAACGCTCGCTATTTTGTAGTGCCAAACGGACAAGGCGGTACAGCAGTACAACGCAATGTGGCTGCATTGGGCAATGCTTGGTTTGTGGATAACTACCGCTTGGTAGACGACCCAAACGCCGAAATATTGGCATTAAACGACTTCGACCCGGCCCAAACAGCCATCGTAAACAAAGAGTTTGCCGAACTTCTTGCCGGTAAAGACTTGACACGGGACAGCAATTCGGTAATAGAACCAGTACATCAGCAACCATACAACCCCGACTATCTACAATACAAATCCAAAACCACTAAGGACCAATTGGCAGTATTTTCGGAAATATACTACAAGCCCGATTGGATTGCATACATAGATGGCGAGAGAGCCGAATACATAAGGGTAAACTATGTGTTACGTGCCATGGTAGTACCCGCCGGCGAACACACCATCGAATTCCGAAACGAAGCACCGCTGCTACACAAACTTGACAAAGTAGCATGGGCAGGCTCTGCAATATTTGGAATAATAATACTAGGCAGCATAGCCATGGTGATATACAAAGGTCGCAAAAAGAAATTTGCAGACAAATAATAACACACTAATTGTTATATCGTACAGAACCGCCACATCGATTACATGTTGATGTGGCGGTTTTATGTTTATAATAAACATCTAAAGACAATTTCTAAAAAAGCTAATTGGCCGACTATTTACTTTGAGAGCAATAGTGCCCCAAAATGTGTTTACAAAACAGAAGGAAAAAGCAAAGATCGTTACTTTCAAGAAATCACCCTTTTATAATCTATAGCACTTGCCTACGTCTGTTCTATAACAGCCCTGCATTGCAAGGATGATAGTCCTTGCGTAAGGTTACACCTCGTCTTTGCGTAAGAATGCACCTTGCCTTTGCGTAAAGTTGATGGTTCGCTTTCGCCGAAAGCACAATCTCCTTTCGCCGAAAGCACTATTCGCTTTCGCCGAAAGCAGTACTTCCTTTCGCCGAAAGCAGTACTTCCTTTCGGCGAAAGCAGACTACCAACCTAACGCGAGGGCTACCATCAACCTAACGCGAGGGCTATCATCAACCTGACGCGAGGGCTACAACTGATCAACGCAAGTGAAAAACTAATTGGATGTAACGATGACGGTATAGCTACGCAAAAGTTCTGAAAAGACTAATGAAACTTGGCTCGACCATGGAATTTTAGAAGTTTACTAAAAATCATCCGGAGGCTATATATATGAAATAATTCAAAAAAAAACGTATCTTTGCAACCCGAAACCAAATAAAAAAAGCACTGAACATAATGAAAAAGAGCATACTATTTATTATATTTCTAAGCCTTTATGTCAAAATAACCTTGGCTCAAAAAGCGGAATTTGTGTACGACACTTTGGACAATTGGCTCACTATCGGTATTTCAAACACCGTGGTGGAAGAAAAAATCGGGCAACCTGATTATGTATCATTTCCCGAAAGGTGGGCTTTTACCGGTTATGAATATCAATACC
>JAFWBF010000059.1 GCA_017507285.1 Bacteroidales bacterium
AGTAAATGTGCTATCGCTCATAACTCTTATGGTGCGAGGATTCTCGGTGTTTCCATCATTCCATTGTGTAAAGCGATAGTTTTCGTTGGCGGTAGCCTGTAGAGTTACATAAGTAAGTCTATCATATACTCCACCGCCCTCTACATTGCCACAATAATGTTCGGGACCAACCGCTACCCGTATAGTTTGTTTAGGCTCCGGTACTTTTTTGTAGATTGGCAACATGTATAGGTCGGTATATAGCGAGTCGGTAAAATAATAATATAAACCATCCCATAATGCAGAATCTGAAACATATTGAGATTCTTTATATGGATCATCTTTCAAGTCGTACCATAATGAGTCGCCATAATATTTAAAACTTGGGCGTTGGTAAGAATGACATTCTTGATTATTATCAGAACTTCTTCTTGAGCAGAATACAGCAGCATTACGACAAGCATTTTCTGTTCTATAATTTTCTCTCGAATAAGTTCTTACCACGGTAAATGGAGTGGATATTGTAAGGCTGTCGAAATAATATTCATAAACTCCGGTTAAAAAGTTTGGTTTCTTCGGATGTGCAATACTTACAGAGCGATAAATTGTGTCGTGGTTGAGACTTCGAATTTGAACAGAATCTTCAAATGCCCACGAATCTACTTCTTCTTCGAAATCCATTTTTCTGAATAATGCTATTCCGTATATTGTGATAGCGGAATCTATCATAAACTTCTGCGATATACCTTCCGAAGGAAGTGCAAAAGTGGAATCGAAATTACCATGAATACATTCATTTAGTACCCCATAATAATTGGTGCCAACATTTCTCATATTTTCAAAAATATCTAATCCTAACCCATGTTCTATAAAGGAGGGAAGATATAGGTAATTTTCCGGCTGTATGGGTCTCTGGTAATCGTTTTGAGCAATAGTATTATATGGTAACAGTATCGTAAAAACTATAGCCAAAGCAAATACTCTTCTTATTGAAACTGGTTTGTTTATTATTGTTCTTTTCATGGTTATTCAGTATTAAATTACTTCTTTACAAACTTGCGGGTTATTACCCAGTCGTTGTTGCGAAGGGTTAGCATATATACACCCGGTGGCAGCGCTTCGATGTTCCACTGCGTGGCATTGGCTTGCAGAGGTTTGGTTTCGATAAGTACGCCTTTGATGTTGCGTAGCTCGGCCGTACAACTTTGGGGCAACTCTATGTTTAGGGTTGTAGTAGCAGGGTTGGGGTGTATGGTTATGCCTTCGTTTATCTCTGCCATATCTATCTCTGTAGGCAGTATGGTATCAAATATAGCAGTGAAAACAGTATCGCCCATAACCCTTATTGTTTGCGGATTGTCGCATAGTGGTATGTTTTGCCAGCATACAAAGCGGTAGTTTTCGTTGGGTATGGCCTCTATGGTTACGTAGGTAAACATATCGTAGCTTCCGCTGCCCGACACCGTTCCATATCCTTCCGGCTCCGCCTTTACCGATACATTGCATGTAGGCTCCGGTGCTTTGCTGTAGATAGGGAGCATATATAGGTCGGTGTATCCTTGTGGCCATTCTATACTACAGTATTCCAATCTCAAATATGGGGTGTGTGGATCGTCCTTAAATTCATACCAATTGGAATCGCCATAATGTTTTATGCTCGGGCGTTGATTGGAATGAAAATAATATTCAGGATTGGTATTATCTCCCAAACATTTTGTTGAACGATCACACGGAATTTTTAGATACTCACGAATTCTTCTATAATGTTCTTTTGAATATTTTTCCACCACAGTGAAAGGCTTGGAAATAGTAAGTGGTTCGCTGAAATAGTATTCATATACCCCCATTAAAGGATCAGGTATTCTTAGGTGTGCTATAGACATAGAGCGATACACAGTGTCGTGGTTCAAACTTTGTATTTGTATAGAATCTTCTATTCGGCACCAATCCAATAATAATGAACTATCCAAAACTTTAAAATCTCTATACAAAGCCACACCATATATAGTGATAGTAGAATCTATCATAAATTTTTGAGATATTGCTTCTGTTGGGAGATATTGGGTTGAATCAAAAAAATTATTGTGTCCAAAGACATACACTGAAGGGGAACAGTTAGTAACAAAGATAGAATCACTTAGCAGACCATCACAATTCCACCAGTCCAACCCCATCGACCATTCTTTGAACGATGGTAGGTAAAGATAGTTTTCCGGATGTATAGGTCTTTGATATACTCTGATGTATTCACCATCTTCGGATCTTATTGTATCTGTATTTTGTGCAGTAGCTGTGTTTCCTATCATTACCGCCAATAC
>JAFWBF010000060.1 GCA_017507285.1 Bacteroidales bacterium
CTTATACGTCTTGGAACATCCGGAGCCTTGCATGCCGAGGTGCCGGTAGGTAGCATAGTGGCTTCGGAATATGCCTTGGGATTGGATGGTCTGTTAAACTTTTACAAGTACGACAGCTGTGTGTTTGAAGAGGAGATGGTTGAAGCTTTTTGCAACCATGCACTTTTGCCTCAATGTTTTGCTCAACCATATATAGCCAAGGGCGACAATGAATTGATGAAAGAACTTGCTTTCGATTGTTATAGGGGAATAACGGCTACTGCTCCGGGTTTTTATGCTCCGCAGGGGCGGCAGGTAAGGTTAGAAACCACTATTACAGACATCAATGGGGTACTTAAATCATTTAATTACAAAGGCAATAAGATTATGAACTTCGAGATGGAGACATCGGCAATATACGGCCTATCGAAATTACTTGGGCATAGAGCACTGACGATGTGTTTGATTATAGCCAATCGCGAAAGTGGTACTTTCCTCAACGACTATAGGTCTCGAATGGCAAACCTTATTGAACAAACTTTGGATAGGATAAGCCAAATATAACAATAAACAGTTATTATTGTCTCAAAAAAACAGTTTACCAAATAGGTAAACTGTTTTTTTGTGGTTTATTGTTGTATCTTATTAATGTAAACATTTATGAAACGAGAGGGGTAGGAAGATATTTTCCATAGGTAGGGCTTCTTTAAACAGAGGAGCAATCTCTTCATCTGCAAAACCAGCTATACCACATCCTATACGTGTTACCAAAAACTTATATTCGGGATTGCTTTTTGCAAAAGCAATAAAATCATCCACGTATGGTCTTATAGCATCAACACTGCCGTGCATTGTGGGTATTGCATAGGACTTTCCTTGAAAACCGACACCTTGACCCCATATAGCACCAAAACTGTCGTAGGCTATTCGATCTGCACCTCCGGCGTGTATACCATCCAAATTGCTACCAAAAACAAAAACCTCGTTATCCGAAAGCTTGGAGATGAAATTGGGTGTTACACGAGAGTAGATGTTATTGCTCATCATCGAGGAAGCGTTTTAGTATAGGTTGATAGCTGTCGATACGTCTGTCGCGGAAATAAGGCCAATGACGACGATAGGAATCGTTTTCGGCCAAGTCAAGTTCTTCTACATGTAATGCTTCTTCCAAATGTGGAGCCATGTACTTCAAAGCACCGAAAGCGTTGGTGATAAATGAGCCACCCCAAAACTGCATGTCGCCTTCCATACCTGTACGATTGACCGATACTACGGGCAATCCGTTGGCTACAGAGTGGGCACGTTGTATAGTTTGCCATGCGTTGTACTGCTCTACGTTGGTGTCGCAGTCTTGGCTTGTGGCCCAACCTATGGCTGTGGGGTAGAATAGTATGTCGGCACCTTTCATGGCGGTTATACGTGCTGCTTCGGGGTACCATTGATCCCAGCAGATAAGCACCCCGATGGTGGCATATTTTGTATGGAACACCTTGTAGCCTAAGTCGCCGGGAGTGAAATAAAACTTTTCATAATATCCCGGGTCGTCGGGAATATGCATTTTGCGATATTTGCCCAAATAGCTGCCATCGGCATCTATAACGGCTGCCGTATTGTGGTACAACCCTTCGGCACGCTTTTCGAAAAGCGATGCAACTATAACGATGTTCAATTCTTTGGCCAAATCTGAGAATAGCTCAGTGGTAGGTCCCGGAATGGTTTCGGCAAGGGCAAAGTTGTCGTAATCTTCTACATCGCAGAAGTATAGTGAAGCAAATAACTCCTGCAAACATATTATCTGAGCACCACCTTCTGCCAGCTCTCTAATCTTGGCTACGGCTTTATTGATATTTGTTTGTTTATCTTTCTCACATTTCAGTTGGGCTATCCCCACCTTTACTTTTCTATTATTCATATTATATGTATTTATTATTCTTAATGTTATTTCTTTTCCCTTATCTTAAACGATAAGAATATCAAATATGCTATTACTAGGCATAGTACCGACAAAGCACCGTTTTGGCTTCCGCCAAAGAGTGATGTGGCATAGGTCATTATAGGTGGCACAATGGCACCGCCTACTATACCGGTAACCATTAATCCCGATATCTCGTTGGCCTTGTCGGGACGAAGACGCATGGCCATCGAAAAAATAACCGAAAATATGCTAGAACATGTGTAGCCCATCAAACCTATGAATATCAATATCAGTATTCTTTCTTGTACAAAAAATAGCGGAATCATGCATGCCAAAGCACCTATGATATGTATTTTGAAATATTTCATAGTGTCCATTTTGGCAAGCAAAGCTGCACCTACAAAAGCACCTATGGTACGACAGAAAAAATATACACTTGGAGCATAAGATACGCTTTGAATGTCGGTATACGATGTTGGATCCAATCCCAAACGTTCGAGCAATAATTTTGTCGATACCATATTCACACCTACATCTATCCCTACTACAGCCACTATTCCAAGAAACAGCAATAATATACTTTTATCGTTAAGTAATGCAAAAGAACTTGTTATAGAGGTGTTTTCGGCCTTTTCTTCGCATTCTACTTTGGTAAACAGTAGCCACACACCCGACAATAATACTACTGCGGCAAAGATAGGGAACATATACTGCCAATTGCATAGTTGTGCTACAGCAAACGACACTATAAATGGACCTGAAAATGACGATACTGCTTTGATAACCTGTCCGATGGTAAGCGAACTAGTAAGCATTTCGCCTTTAACAAGGTTGGATACCAACGGATTGAGCGATACCTGCAATATGGTGTTGCCTATTCCCAAAAGGGCAAAAGCTATAAAGCATGTGGTTATATTATAACTTATAAAAGGAATGATCATTCCTACGAGAGTTGTGGCCATGCTGAGCAATACTGTGTTTTTCCGACCAATACGGTTCATAAGTGATGCCGATGGTATGGCCAATAAAAAGAACCACAAAAATACCATAGACGGCAAGAAACCTGACATTTGCTCCGATAGGTTGAAATCGACTTTGACATACTCTGTGGCAATCCCAACCACATCAACAAATCCCATTACAAAGAACCCAAAAAAGACGGGCAAAAGTGTAAGTATGTTTACTTTATTCATAATTTTATGTGTATACTATTATTATTTGTTTTTTAGCAATGCAGCAGCTCCAAGTATTGCCACATCATTGGCTTTGAGTTCAGATAGGCGTATATCCACAGTGCCCTTATAAATATTAAGCAAATGCTCGTCAAATGATTTTTTGAGAGGGTCGACGAATACATTGCCGGCTTTCAAAGGTCCACCCATTAGGAATATAGCTTCGGGCGATGAGAATGTAACTGCATTGGCACAAGCCAATCCCAGCCAACGGCCGGTAAGTTCGAAAGTTTTCAGAGCCAAAGCATCGCCATTATTTGCCGCTTCGCCAATCATTTGGCTTGTAAGTACTTCTTTGTCAACGTTGGCCAATACACCATTATATTCCGGCATTTCGTTGCGTAGTTCTAAGCAAGTTTGGCATATACCGCGTGCCGAAGTGTAGGCTTCCAAGCAACCTTTGCGTCCACACGAACATTGGCGACCGTCGGGGATAAGTATGCTGTGTCCCAACTCGCCTGCTGCACCGCCATGCCCATGCACAAGTTTGCCATCCACTACAAAACCACTGCCTACTCCGGTGCCTACAGTTACCATAAGGAAATGTTTCATTCCACGGCCACCACCGTAAACAAACTCGCCGTATGCGGCAGCATTGGCATCGTTGCTAAGCACCACCGGAACACCCAAACGGCTTTCCAACATTTCTTTAACTTTGATGTTTCCACCAAAATGCAAGTTGGGAGCATTATCAATACAGCCCGTATAATAGTTGCCGTTGGGAGCTCCTATGCCCACACCTTCAATTTTTTTTATATTATTGTATGCCAATAATTCACAAACCTTTTCGGCAATGGTATCCATATACACATTTATATCGTTGTGTTCGGCAGTCGAAAAATTGGTTCGTGCCACTATCGTGCCGTTCTCGTCCACCAACCCTATATCGGTATTGGTACCACCCACATCAATACCAATCGAATATTGTTTTTCCATTTTTACGTTGTTTTTAGTTTCAAATATCGTTGTGCAAAGGTACATATTTTCCTCCAATCGAACAAATTTTTTATTCCTATCCACAATGTTAGATGGATATTGCATTGAAATATAGATGTTTTTTGGCGTTGGGTAAATCCATTTGAGGAAAATAAAAAGCCTCGAGAAGGAGATTTATCTGCCTCCCGAGGTAGTTGAAACTGCATCACGAGGGAAATTCAACTACATCATGAGGGAAATTTTACTCTAAAACCGGCATCATTTTTGTATCCATACATAATTTTCGTCACGGTATATTATCAATCCATTTATACCCTATCATTATCGCAACGATGGTATACCATTAATTTGATATATCCATAGAGTTGATTTGACGCGGCAGAAAGGTATGGAAAACTTTTTTTTGAGATAAAATTTAAGAGCAAAGGTTTGGCATTCGCAAAAAAAGTTGTATCTTTGTACCATATTTATAAACGTAAAAACTCCGAAATAATGAACAGAAAACTATTGTTAATAAGCAATTCGACCAATAGAGGCGAAGCATATTTGGATTGGCCAAAAAGCCAGATTAGCGAATTTCTTACACGTCATAGCGTTAAAAAAGTACTATTTGTACCCTTTGCCGGCGTAAGCCTCAGCCCCGATGGATTGGAAGCATCCTATAATGCCTACGAAACCAAAGTGAAAGCCGTTTTCAACGCATTGGGATTCGAACTTAGCAGTATACACCACGAAGTCGATCCTGTGGCAGCAGTAGAAGCAGCCGAATGTGTGGCTGTAGGTGGCGGAAATACCTTTCATTTGGTAAAAGAGCTTCATCGTCAAAAACTTATGGGTGCTATAAGCAAGCGAGCTATGGGCGGTATGCCATACATGGGATGGAGTGCAGGCAGCAATGTGGCCGGTCCAACATTATGCACCACCAACGATATGCCTATAGTAGAACCCGAAAGTTTCCGTTGTATGAACTTGGTGCCTTTCCAAATAAACCCTCATTACACCGACTTTTTCGATCCCAAACATGGCGGCGAAACTCGCGACGACCGTTTGAAAGAATACATTATGGTGAACCCCAATATGTATGTGGCCGGCATAAGAGAAGCCACTTCGCTATTGCTTGAAAACGGAAAACTATCTTTGATAGGTCGTCCAAACAAAATGAAAGTATTCAAAGAAAAAATTGAAAACACCAAAGAGTACGACCTTGGCGAAGATATTAATTTCTTGATGAAATAAAATTTGTTATTGTTCGAATATTTACAACGAAAAAGACAGCATTATTTATGCTGTCTTTTTTTGTATTTTTTGGGGGCTAATTTGGGTAAAAAACTACATTGATGAGAAAAAAATAGGGCAAAAATGCATTTTTATCCCGAAAATAGGCTAAAAATAAATGTGCAGAATAACAGACTGTTGCATGAAAGAGGATAAAAAAAAATGAAATAAATTTTTGCAATTGAAAAATAAGTTGTACTTTTGCACCTCGAAAATGGAGAGATGCCGGAGTGGTCGAACGGGGCGGTCTCGAAAACCGTTGACCGCATTTGCGGTCCAAGGGTTCGAATCCCTTTATCTCCGCCGGCTAAAAGGATACAAGGATTTGTGTCCTTTTTTTTGTTTGATGATAAAAATAAATACGTATAATTCTTAAATATTTATAGGATACTGTTTTAATGTAAGAAAAAACGTATCTTTGCACCTTAATTTGTTAATGTGGTAAAATGTTATTAAGATGAATAATAAACATATATATAGAATTTTAGCATCGCTGGTATTGGTATTATCAGTAGGAGCATTACGGGCACAAGATGATAGCAACCGTGGTTGTCCGGGTATAGATGCCGGTCCCGATACCGTTGTAAACTGTATTAATACAAGTGTAACTTTGAAAGCATCGGTTTTTGCAACTTCTAGAACCGTAACACAATATTCGGTGAAGGAAATACCCTGTACACCTCCATACCCTTATACCTCCGGCGACCCTATATTTGTTGGGCAAGATGACGTTTGGAGTACTGCTATATCTCTGCCATTCGGTTTTTGTTTTTTTGGAACAACGTATAACACTGTTTATGCCGGAGCCAATGGCGTTATAACATTTACAGCACCAACAAGTACAAACTGCCCATACGCATTCAGTACAACTATTCCAAATACAGGATTTCCGATATTAAATGCTGTATTTGGTGTGTATCAAGACATTCATCCCGGTATAGGTGGACAACAATATATGCATAGCGGAGTATTGGGTGAATGGCCATGCCGAATGTATGTAATCAGTTGGAATCAAGTGCCGTTGTATCAATGTACATCGCTTACAGGAAATACTTATCAAATAGTATTATATGAAGGAACAAATATTATAGACGTTTATGTGGGACAACGCAGTGTATGTTCGACATTTAATGGCGGTAATGGATTGATTGGTATTATGAATGCCAACGGAACACAAGCTGTAACGCCCCCTAACCGCAATACGGGTCAGTGGACAGCACAAGAAGAAGCATGGCGTTTTCAAGCTATTGGCGACTCGCTGGTTAACGTTACTTGGTATAATGGCAACACAATAGAAGATTCGGCCGAAATAGCCAACAACCAATATACCATTACTGTTGAACCCGATAGTACTCAGATGTACACAGTGCGTATGCGTTACTTTTCGGCTACCAACGAATTTTTCGATTTGTCGGACGTGGTAACTGTTCGTAAAGATACTTTGGCCGAAGTGGAACTTTCCGTTCGTGAAAACCCGATATGCGAAGGTGAACAATTTTCGATTACTGCCGAAGTGGAAGGCGAACCGGCCAAATATACATGGAGCTACGACGAAACTGAACGCCATCCAAATGTGGCTTACGCTCCTGACAGTGCAGGAACAGATACAATTTCAGTTCAAGTTTTGTTCCAAAACGGATGCCAGAAAACGACAGATATTGTGCTTACCACCAATCCGGTTAAAGACACATCGTTTAATGCATCGATATGCGATGGCGGTTCTTATCATTTTGGAGACGAGGATATAAGAGTAGGAGGAATATATACCGATAGTTTGAAGACTCATCTTGGTTGCGACAGCGTGGTAACTGTACGCTTGGGAATCAATACCTCCACACAATCAACCGATGTTGTAAACGCATGTTCGTCATACATTTGGCGAGACTCTGTAGAGTACACGCAATCAACATTCGAACCAACATACGTACTTACCAATGCCAATGGTTGTGACAGTATCATACATCTTCACCTAACTATTGATGGACTTATAAAAGCACAGCTTAAAGCACCGGAAATGGTTACACTCGACGAGCGTTTGGTAAGATTGTCGGATATAAGTGTAGGTGAAATAAAGTCGCGAAGATGGTTCCTCCCCGATGGTAGTCAATCATACGACTCTTTGGCATATTTTGTATATCCTGCAAATAGAGACAGCGTAGATGTGAAACTTATTGTAAGCAATAAATTCAATTGCTATGATACTGCGAAGGTAACAATACCAATGCGAAAAGAGGCTATATATGTGCCCAATGCTTTTTCGCCGGATGTTCAAGGCAACGAACGCTTTATGGTAAAAGGTTTTAATGTTGCTAAATATGAGATAGTGATATACGACCGTGCCGGAGACATAGTGTATCATTCTGATAATATAAACGAAGCATGGGATGGAACCAAGAATGGACGTATATGCAATAAAGGAACTTATATGTACAAAATATACTATTCGTTCGACCACGATTCCAACAACATAATTACCAAGAAAGGAACAGTGTTCTTATTTAGATAGATGTATAAAACAAGAGAATTTGATATAACGTAAAACAAATATAGTATAGAAAAAACCTGTCTGATGTATCGTTGATGATAAGACAGGTTTTTTGGCTGAAATAAATAACCAATCCTATAATACAATGAAGCGAATAATAAGTACATTTGCAATAGCGGCTACCCTTATATGTACAGTTGCTTGCAATAAAGAAAAGCATTTTATCACTGATAAAGATTATCGTACCGAAATGGAAAAAGACTACTCCAATCGTCCTTTGCACGAACAGCGTAGGGCTGAGCTATCAAAGATAATGAATGATGAGAACATCTCGTTGGAAGAAAAAGAAGCCCTCAAGTTTTTATATGCCTACATGCCTCTAAGCGATATTGCCGACTATTCGGCCGAGTTTTTTTTGGAACAAGTAAGGGGCGCATTCCGTGCCAGAGATACTTTCGAATGGGGCAATAGAGTACCCGAAGATATATTCCGCCATTTTGTATTGGTGTATCGTGTAAACAATGAGAACCTCGATTCGGCACGCAATGTATTCTTCAACGAACTGAAAGACCGTATCAAAGATATGACTATGTACGATGCAGCTTTGGAAGTAAACCATTGGTGTCACGAAAAAGTTACTTACCGTCCTTCCGATGCCCGCACATCGGCACCGCTTGCCACTATGAGAACGGCATTGGGACGTTGTGGCGAAGAAAGTACATTTACCGTTACGGCCATGCGTGCTGTGGGAATACCTGCACGCCAATGCTACACCCCCCGTTGGGCTCATACCGACGACAACCATGCTTGGGTTGAAGTATGGGTTGATGGCAAATGGTATTACCTTGGCGCTTGCGAACCCGATGCAAAACTAAACATGGGTTGGTTCTCGATTCCGGCCACTCGTTGCATGATGGTACACTCCAACGCTTTCGGAAAATACAAAGGCAACGAAGAGATAAACTATCAGAACGAGTTGTTCTCTCGTATAAACATGCTGTCGAACTATACCGATACAAGAAAGATAACAGTAAAGGTAAATGATACCAACGGCAACGCTGTGGCTGATGCCAACGTGAAATTCAAACTATATAACTATGCCGAATACTATCCTATTGCCACACGAGCTACCAACAATCAAGGCCAGGCATCGCTTACAACAGGAATGGGCGACCTGCTGATTTGGGCCGACAAAGACGGTATGTACAACTATGCCAAGATAGATGTACGCAACGACTCGGCAATAACC
>JAFWBF010000061.1 GCA_017507285.1 Bacteroidales bacterium
CCGTAACTCCCATGGTTTTGACCCGTAAACCGCACACTTGCGAGTGTCGAACCGCAGGGCCCGAAACAGCCATATACTTATGTATCGCATTTTTTCTGTAGCGGTGATATTAAGCTATCGGGGAAGATGGTTTTGAGAAGTAATACATCTTATACGAGAAGTAATACATCTCACGATAGAAGTAATACATCTCAGAGGGTGTTTCTCTGTAAATGCAAACCCACTGCAAGGGATTTCGGAAAGCGGTTTGGCGGTGGAATTTACAAATTGCCAAATAATAATAAGGAGTGAAACTATGGGGGTGATATGTATAAAAACTATTTGTAGAATTTATAATATCACGAGGTAATAATATTATTATCAAATGCTTATTACTGCGAAAATTTTCCCGAAGATATGATATTTATTTTATTTGGCAAAATATATTTGATATCGAATATAAAAACGAAATATAACATACAATGTAGAAATCCTTACTCCCGTAATTGCGATTACAAACCACGTGGGTTTGCTTCCATAAGTATGGAGTTTAGGCATCAAAACTATGGCAGTTTTGGGGCGTAACTCCCATATTTAGGTTGCCTAAGTGTGGGAGTTTGGTTGAACAAATACCGTACCGGTGTTGTTTGAACAAATAAAAAACTATGGAACGATTATATACAGCAAAAGCAACAAGTATGGGTGGACGCACGGGATGTGTGAAAACCGACGATGGAGTGATAGCAATGACAATGTGTATGCCCGGCGATCAATCGGGCTACAAATCGGACAAATGTACCAATCCCGAACAGCTGTTTGCATGTGCATACGCAGTGTGTTACCATTCGGCATTGAAGTTGATACTGAAAAAGAAACATCTTCCGTTTGATGATACGAGGGTAGATATAGCTGTAAACCTCAATGCACGAGATAATGGCCATTTCCTTTCGGTGGATATGAACGTGTATATTCCCGGTGTGGATAAAGAAAAGGCTAAGAATGCCATACATTTGGCTCACGAGATTTGTCCCTACTCGAAGGCTATACGCAATAATGTGGATGTAACTTTTAATGTGGTTGACAGCTGATAGCCATTGGTTGTAGAACAACAAAGAAGCAGATAGGGGTTATATACAGCCGTTATCTGCTTCTTTGTTGTTCAATTATTATGTTAGGCTAATGCCTATGGATATAGGGGCTAATATGATTTGCCCCTACGATGGTTTACCAACTGTTGGCATCTTTAAGTATTCGGTTCCAACGTATTTTCTTCAGTCCGCTCTTGTCTTTATCAAATGATATAAGTACACGAGTGGCTTTGCCCACTATGTGATCTTCGGGAACAAAGCCCCAAAAACGGCTGTCGGCCGAGTTGTGGCGGTTGTCGCCCATAAGCCAGTAGTAGTCCATCTTGAAGGTGTATTGGTTGGTTTCTTGTCCGTTGATGTATATCTTTCCATCTTTCACCTCGAGGGTATTGCCTTCAAATATTTCTATTATACGTTTGTAGATAGGTAGGTTGGAGGTGTTTAGAGCTACAGTGCTACCATGTTGTGGTATCATTATCGGGCCAAAGTTGTCGGCGTTCCAACGGTAGTCCTCACTATGAGGGAATATATCCAAGTCTCTGTATCCTGCGTATGTTTCGATAGGTATAATCTTTTCCACTCCGGGGTATGTTTTTAGTTTTTCGTAGTTCTCGTTGGTAAGAGGCAAGGTTATGTATTCGCCCATCGAGGCAATATCTTGTTGTGATATACCAAGATTTAGTAAATCTTGAGCGGAGAGGTACATGTAGTTTACATACAGTGCTGTGAGGAATACATCGCTGCTATCTATTTCGTCGAAGTGTTTTTTTGTACATCTTTCGCTGTATATTGGACGAAGGTCGTTTATGGCAGGATTTTGCGATAGTATGTCAAATTGTTTTTTGTTCATAGTTATGAAGCTACGGTCTCTCATAGACTCTATGTCTTCGTTGGAGATATTGAGGCGTTGCAAATCTCGTGGCATAAGTGTAGAGCCGGGAGCCATCTTTATTGCGTAGGTGTATTGTAGATCCTTGGGGTTTTCAATAGCTTCACCATTGATGTGCACCATCTTGTTTATTATCTGCAGTTCTTCGCCGGGCAATCCTATGGTTCGTTTTATAAAGTTTTCACGTTTATCTACCGGGCGGGTTATTATCTTGCCAAAGTTGGCGGGGGTGTTGTTTACAACTTCTCTTCCATATTGGCGTACCAAAGCGTGGTAGCTGGCATTGCTTTCGAAGGCAAGTGCCACGGTGTCGCCATCGGGATAGTTAAACACGGTGGCATCGTAGCGTTCCACTTTGCCTAAGCCGCAATAGCGGTGATAGCCAAGTTGTATGCCATCCCAAAAGGATTTTATTTTTGTTCCGGGTATGGAGTGGTGTATAAGAGGTACTGCCACAGGGGTCATAGGAACCCTTGGACCATACGCTACTTTGCTTACTAATAAGAAGTCGCCTACCTTCAACGATTTCTCCATCGACGATGTAGGAATATTGTATAGCTCAAACATAAATGTGCGAATAAGTGTGGCTGCCACTAGTGCAAATATAAGGGCATCGGCCCATTCGCGTGCCGAACTATATTTTACCTCTGGCAAATCCTTGGGGTTGGTATACTTGTACTTCTTTGAAAAGCCAAGGTAGGGGAGGTATGCAAAGGGGAAAAGTACAGCCAATGTTTGCTCGCCCAAACCGTTACGTTGAAAACATTTGGCGGTTTCTACTACCAGCAGTAGGTAGGTAAACACGTTGATGGCCGGTATCAGCATATAGATGTACCACTTCCAATCTTTGCCTAAAATCTTTATCCACAATATAAAGTTGTAGATAGGTATCAGAGCCTTCCATCCTTTGATGCCGGCTTTTTCAAATATTGCCCACAATCCTATAAAGGGCAACACACAGTAAATTATTGCTATAATGTCGTATATCATCTGTTTTTTTTGTATTACGTAATCAATAAATGACTTAAACGGCAATGTTGTGCAAATATTGTTTTTGCTGCTTTTATTTCTCCTAAAAAATATATTCGACAAAACTGCGTTATTGTTCCAACAACTGTAGGAAGGTTGTGTTTCGTTTCTATTACTTACGATTGTATGATAGATAAACAATAATTAGTGATACAATATTAAATAATTATATAGCATTGAGATTTGAACAACTGATAGCAAAACGTTTTTTGCAACGAGACAAAAATAATTTCTCTCGCCCATTGATAAAGATAGCCATAGTAGGTATTGCATTAGGAGTATTGGTGATGATACTTGCGGTATCGGTATTGCGCGGATTTCGACAAGAGATTACCCATAAGGTTGTGGGTTTTGGTTCGCATATTGTGGTGTCGAACTTCGAGGTCGGCAATATGTACGAACAGATACCTATCGAAAATACCCGTCCGATATTGGAACGAATAAAGTTGGTAGATGGAGTAAAGAATGTGCAATGTTTTGCCACCAAAGGAGGTATGGTTAAGACCGACGACCAAATACATGGCGTGGTGTTGAAAGGTGTGAGTGATAATTTCGACTCCCTGTTTTTCAAAGAGAATTTGTTGGAAGGTAGGTTGTTTAGATTTGACGATTCTGTAGCTTCCAACGAGATTATCATTTCCAAAACATTGGCCGATAAGTTGATGTTCAATTTGGGAGATAAAGTGCGTGCTTATTTTTGGCAAGACAACAATTATCGTGCACGAGCTTTCAAGATTGTAGGTATATACTCTACCGACCTTGTCGAATTTGACGAAGTCTTTATAGTGGGCGATATACGTACTGTACAAAAGTTGAACAATTGGAATTCCAATCAGGTAGGAGGCTATGAGATATTGGTTGACGACTTTGAAAATTTACCTTCTTACGCTTCATTGATATACGATATGTTGGATTATGACCTTACTTTGTCTACAGTGAAAGAGGAAAATCCGGTCTTGTTTTCGTGGTTAGACTTGCTAAATACCAATATAATACTTATACTTAGTGTTATGTCTGTAGTATGTATGGTATCCATAGTTTCGGCATTGCTTATAATGATATTTGAGAAAACATCAATGATAGGGTTGCTCAAAACGTTGGGAGCCACCAATGCTTCAATTCGAAAGATATTCATCTATAAGTCTATATCCATAATAGGGAAAGGCTTGGTTATAGGAAACATAGTGGCGTTGGCATTATGTTTTCTGCAATCCAAATACAATATTGTTACCTTGGATAGTGAGAGCTATTCAATGTCGTTCGTACCGGTGGATATCAACCTATGGATATTTGTATTGGTAAGCATAGGTACTATGGTAGCATGTTTGTTGGCTTTGCTTATCCCCACGGGCTTTATAGCAAAGATAAGTCCGGCAAAAACTATAAGAGTAGAATAAATCACCAAATATTCCGATGATGGTTATGAAAAGGATTAAGAATACTTCGAAGCGGTGGAAAGTTGTTATATTGATATTTACCATACTATTGGCATTTGTGGCACTAGTATTAATCAATAATATAGTAGTGCAGATACAAAACTCTGAAAAAGAAAAGATAAAATTGTGGGTCAATGCCATAAGCCGAAAGGCAGAGCTGGTATCACATACCGAAACATTTTTCAAAACTGTACGTGAAGAAGAGCGTAACCGTATGACTTTGCTTACCGAAGCCCAGCAAGCCTTTATGGAGCTACCGTTGGATCAGGATGTAAGTTTTTATTATAACTATCTGTCGGCCAATAAGACCATACCCGTTATTATCACAGACGACCAAAACAACATTACATGGTATAGAAATATAGAGCTGCCCAACGGAGTAACAAAGTTGGAAGGTGGCCTGCTGAGGGAGTTCTCGCAGGAAAGTCCGGTACATTATACTGCCTACAACATGCACTTTACCTTATATTACAAAGAGTCGAAGATATACACCGATTTGCGTAAGGTGTTGGACGATTTTTCGCAGTCATTCCTCTCGGAGATAACCAACAATTCGGTATTCGTACCCGTTATTGTTACCGATAGTATGCACAAAACCATTATAGCATCGGGCAACATAAATACCGACGAGCTTAGCAGCACATACGAACTGAGGAAAAAGCTGGCAAATATGGCCGAAGACAACAGCCCCATTGAAATAATACTTCCCGACGATTGCAAGGCATACATCTATTACGAAAAAACACCACTCTTGCAAGCTTTGCAATATGCACCTATTATCTACATCTTTATTGCCTTTGTGCTTATTTTGGTGTCGTACAACCTTTTTCGTACCGCACGAGATATGGAACAAAACCAAGTATGGGTAGGTATGGCCAAAGAAACAGCCCACCAGTTGGGCACACCCATATCATCCCTTATAGCATGGTTGGAATACTTAAAAGAGAAAGGCTTGGAAGAAAAATATTCGGTAGAAATACAAAAAGATCTTACACGCCTCGAAACCATCACACACCGCTTCTCCAAAATAGGTTCGGTGCCCGAATTGAAAGACGAAAACATTCTGAACATCATCAAAAATGCAGTAAACTACCTCCAAAGCAGAACATCGAAAAAGATAACATTTCTAACCAATTTTCCCGAAACAGCTCACGAAATCATTGTGCCATTAAATGCCTATTTGTTTGAATGGGTGATAGAAAACGTATGCAAAAATGCCATCGATGCCATGAACGGCGTAGGTACATTTACAATCATCGTTACCGAAGATGAAAAACATGTATATGTCGACCTCTGCGATACCGGCAAAGGAATGCCAACCTCCATGTACAAAGACATATTTAAGCCCGGATATAGCACCAAACAACGAGGTTGGGGATTGGGACTATCGCTAGCAAAACGCATAATAAACGACTACCACAAAGGAAAAATATTTGTCAAATATTCGGTCATAGACCAAGGCACCGTATTTAGAATAATATTGAACAAGAAGAAGATAATACTTTAGTAATAGTCCACAGCTCAACATCCAAAACGCCAACCACCGGTTGCCAAACCATTCCATATACATTATCGGCCCGATGTATATGAAATAATTTATCGGGCATAACCTTACGATATTTTTAGAACATCCCATATCCCAAAACAATACCTTCCATTGTTGTAAAAATACCTTTGCAGACATGTTTTAAGAATAATCCATGCTTCTCCCAAGAACAGTTCACACTTATTCCGAGAACCTTTGATGGTTCTTCCGAGAACCTTTGAGAGTTCTTCCGAGAACCTTGGAGGGTTCTCCAAAGAACCTTGGAGGGTTCTCCAAAGAACCTTGGAGGGTTCTCCAAAGAACCTTGGAGGGTTCTCCAA
>JAFWBF010000062.1 GCA_017507285.1 Bacteroidales bacterium
CCAATATATCGCCCAACGATTGACAGTATACCATCATGCTTGACACACCCTATTGTGAGCTGATTGATGATAGGGTGTGGAATTTAATTCATAATTCATTCCTACAGCCACAACTTTTGCCTCCTTATCTGAATGCCATCACATCGTTGATTGGCACCCTCCCCAAAGGGTTTGGGGGACTTCCCCAATGGCTTTGGGGAGGTATGCTGTCAAGCAACGGAGTTTTACACGTTAAGCAGCGGAAGTTTTGGTGATAAGGATAGCAAATCACAATGTATGCCGGTTGCAAATCATAAGCATGCGATTTAGGCATCAAAAGTGCCATACTTACGGGTCAAAAGTATGGGAGTTTCGGGTCGTAAACCGCATGGTTTTTATCGCTAAGTGTGCATACTTTTGTTGGGCTGCTGTTGGTAGGGGGTATATTTGTATTACCACGGGAGCAAAACTGTATAATCCTTTATGTAAATCGTAAAATCCTTATGTTTTTATAGCAAAAGATCGGATGTTTCGGGTAGAAAGATCCGATCTTTTTACTCAAAACATCGGATCTTTTTGGCAAAAACATCCGATGTTTTGGAGTATAAGCATAAGGCTTATAAAAATTACCTCAAGGAATTTCGCTGTTTACCTCAAGGAATTTACATTCCCACACGGATGTTGAAGAAATAGCCATATTGTATATCGGCAACTTCAAAAAAATGTTTTGCGGTAATGTTGTGTAATTTGCATTGCCTTTTGGTAATATATTTGCCTTAAGCATATATCCCAATATTCGGATTTTTAGAAGGTGTATTATCCACCAAACCCTTCAAATAGCAACAAACATAAAGGTAAAAATGCAAGTTGCCGGCATGCCTATAACGAAGCCGAAACTAGCAGAGTTTCGGCTTCGTATGTTTCATTTTTGAAATGATTGGTATTGTGGGGCATAGTTATGCCACTACTTCTTGTTCATTATTTCATCTTGTATTCTTACGCTTTCGGTGTGTATATGTTCCAACAGTTTTTGAGTAAATTCGGCTGATAGCCCCATATTGCCGGCTATGTCTATACGGTTGTTTAGCACCTCTTGCCAACGGCCTAGTTGGAGTACAGTAAGGTTGTTGTTTATTTTTATTTCGGCTATTTGTTTTACAATGTCCAATCGTTGGCTAAGGATGGATAGTAGTTCGCTGTCAAGTATATCTATTTTTTTGCGTAGTATCTCTAATTCGTATGGCGATGATGTGTTGTTTTCTCTTATAACAAGGCTGTCTATCAGGCGGTCAAACTCCTCGAAGTTCAATTGTTGTTCCTTGTCGGTAAGGGCATTGTAAGGGTAGGGGTGTACCTCTATCATCAAGCCGTTGAAGTTTAGGTCCATGGCTGTTTGTGATATTGATTGTACCATAGCTCTATTGCCCGAAATATGACTTGGGTCGCAAATAAGTGGGATATGTGGCATTGAGCGTTTCAGTTCTATAGCTATTTCCCACAATGGGTTGTTTCTATAGCCGTAGTTGTTGTTTAAAAAGAAACCGCGATGCACAGCCGCAATATCGGATATTCCTATGTTGGCCATGCGTTCTATGGCTCCTATCCATAGTTTTACGTCGGGAGTTAATGGATTTTTTATCATCAAAGGAATGTTTGTTCCTTTAAGTGATGACGATAATTCTTCCATCGAAAAGGGATTTCCCGATGTTCGAGCACCTATCCAAAGGCTATCAATACCGTATTTCAAGCATAGCTCCACATGTTCAGGTTGTGCCACTTCTACAGCAAAAGCCGCATTGGGATATTGTAGTTTGATGTCGGCAATCCATTTTAAAGCCTCTTCGCCCATGCCTTCGAAGCCACCGGGGCGTGTGCGAGGTTTCCACACTCCGCACCGTATAAGGTTCACTTTGCTGTTGCTACACAGATGTTTTGCCACACTGTCCATCTGCTCCTTGCTTTCGGCACTGCACGGACCGGCTATTATAAAAGGCTTGTTGTCGAACATGGCTATCCTACAATTATTTGTGTCATACTATCTTTGTCTAGGTATTTTGCCGATATTTGGCATACCTTTTCGGGTGTTATAC
>JAFWBF010000008.1 GCA_017507285.1 Bacteroidales bacterium
AAAAACAAGGTAGAAATAACAAGCGATAGCACAGCCGAACTTACAGCCTATTTTTGGAACGATTGGTTAGGGTTGGTCGAAGAAAAAGTACAGGTGAAATGAAATGGAACATCTGTAAAATTCATATTCATCCAAGAAGAACATCGCTTAACAGATATGACAGGTAAAGTGCTTGTACCCTACGATTGTGGGATAATGTTTTAAATATACATCAATATGAAACAAAAGATTATAACATTGTTAATAATGCTGTTACCTATAGCATCGTTTGCACAGAAAAAGCTGTACAGTATAAAAGGCTGTGTTATAATAAAAAAATCAGAGAATGAATTATATCCTGAGCCATTTCTGAATGTAATATTGACAGATACTACTGGGAATATACACATAGGACGTTCCCATACCAATTTTGATGGTATGTATTATATAGATAGTATTCCCGAAGGAAGATATATGTTAAGTGTCAGTGCTGTTGGTGTTGAAAACTATGATACTGTGCTTACTATAAATTCTGATTGCAGTATCGATACAGCGAAGATTTATAACCGTTGGTATAATATTAATGGTAATCGTATCTGGGAACGGCAAGTAAAAATAGGTGTTCCGGACTATAGTGATTTATACAGAGAGATATACATGGATTATAGAACAGCTGTAAAAGATTTGAACAAGAAATTGGATAAAAATATACGGAGACCTTATAAAGGAGATTATGATACATCGAGTAGAGTGAAAAACGTAGATACCATATTAACACATTTGAAAGGCGTGAATTTGAAAGCCGGCTATGTATTGAATGTGTATTATTACGGAGGTGGCGTAGGTGGTCGTACTCATTATTATTGTCGTAGGGCTGATGAAGCAAAACAAGGAAAGAACCCTCCAATAGAAAAGTTTGAAAATATACTTGATTGTATGAATGTGGAGTTTACTCCCGAAGGTATTTGGAGTGCATTCCAATTAGAAGTCTCGAACAGATATTTGTATAAAGTTGGGTGTGGTTATTATTCCGAATCGTGGTTGGTATTCTCGGTAAAAGATGAAATAATATCAAGCTTTTATGTTGGCCGAAATAAAACAGCAAGAGAATTGAAAAGCAAGTTGGAACAGCTGCCACCAATCAAAAACAGAGTAGAGATAACAAGCTGTAGCACTGCCGAACTAACAGCCTATTTTTGGAATGATTGGTTGGGATTGGTAGAAGAGAAGGTTCAAGTGCAACGAGAAGGCTCATCTGTGAAATTTATATTCACACAAGAAGAACATGACTCAAAAGATATGACAGGCAATGTGTTGGCACCTTATCATTGTGGAGTGATATTTGAATAGGGACAAAAATTTCTTTATCTTTTCGTCGCAATCCTTGAGGTTACCGTTGCAAACTTTGAGGTTTTCATCGAAAATGTGCCATATTTTTGGTAAAAAGTGGCACATTTTAATCTAAAAAGTGGCACATTTTACCTCAAAAAGTGCCACTTTTTCACTCTTTACATCAAGATTTACAACCATAGCATCAAGCTTCGCAACCGGCAGGTAAAGGATATAAATCATAACCATGCGGTTTGGCATTCATAACCCTGTGGTTTACGACCCAAAAGTGCCATAGTTTTGACTCGTAACTATGGCACTTTTGATAGCTAAACCACATGGTTTGGGACAGCAAGTGTGGAGGTTCTAATTCTCGAGTATAGAAATTGGCAAATTGATGTCGAGATAGTGTTTTAAACTATCGGCTTTATCATAGTCACCTTGCTCTTGCAAAGTATTATACAACGTGGTTATCTTATCCACCATCATATCCAGCATTTCCTTCGACACTCCGCTTATTTGCCTATCGCCGGCAATGCTTCCCCATCGATATTTCAACACATTATTGTAAAAAACATCGGTATTAACAGAGCGATAATTCGGCTTTTCGTTTAGGTTAAGACGATAAACCATACCTTCCATTTGCAAATATTCGTCCAAAATTTCTATTTCGTCCAAAGCATAATCGGTATAACATATTGGTCGAAAATGATAGTTGGAGATAATTATATCCAAATGCATCAACATGTTTCGCATTATTACCTGTGGCAGACTTATATCCACATTTCTAGGTCGCGACAATATGTTATCATTTACCGTCAACGTTATTTCATCGGTTGGCATAATATAAATAGGAGGCATATCTTCGCTTTCCACCTTGGCATAATCTGTTTTCAAAAAAGTTACCACATCGCACCACTCTAATTCACGGTCGGCCGATTCGCATAGCAACAGTTCAAGGCGATTACCGGCATAGTCCTTTTTATCGAACGACAAATGCAGTGTACTATCGGCAGTATTATCCATAGCCATCTGTGCTATATACCAAGGCGAATGTAGCAGGGATAGGTTTATAATCCTCACATCGGTACGCACTTTCTCCACTTGTTGCAGATACCACAGCGGGAAAGTGTCGTTGTCGCCATTGGTAAAAAGTATGGCGTTTTGTGGGCACGACTGCAAGAAATTATAAGCTATATCGTGGGGAAGATATTGACCGGAGCGGTTGTGGCTATCCCAGTTATGGGCAGCCATAGCTACCGGAACGCTTAGCATAAATACAGAAAGCAATATTGTTGCGACAAGGTTTCGCATAAACTTAAACCTATAAGCAACGGCAAAAACTGCTGCTACCCCCATGGCTATCCAAACAGAATAGGCATAGAACGAAACGGCATAAACATAGTCGCGCTCGCGTGGCTCATAAGCCGGCTGGTTGAGATAAACAACCAAAGCAATACTTGTAAAGAAAAACAATATCAGTACAACTATAAAGTTTCGGGTATCTTTGGCAAAATGAAACACTATTCCAAATAATCCCAACAGAAACGGCAGTATCAAAAATAGAGAGGTGTAATGAAAACTACCTCCGGTAAAATTGTCGATAAAATAACGGAAATACATATATCCCAATTGATAATTGACAAAAAAGGTAATATTATCGAAAAAGGAAGGTAGATATATTTCATCGCCGTTATGGTCTACAAAGGTACCGGTTCCATTGGTCCACGAATAATAATTATGGGCGTAAGGCTCGCCAAACTTCCACATACGCGGAAAGAATGTATAAAACTTTTTATCAAAAACCGACTCTTTGTTACTACCATCGTCCACCACCATATATTGTTCAACAATATCGGCATCCTTGTTGGCAGCAAGATATTTCAGCATATCCGACTTTGAATAGAATGTGTCAACGACCTGTTTGTTCCGTTTCAACAGATAAACTATATCGTATTCGGGCTTACCATCAGCGTACGAATCAAAAGGAGCTGAATAGTAAGGACCATAGAACAAAGGAGCTTTTTCGTAGTTGTCTCGCTGAAGGTAGGAATACAACGTTTTGGGGTTGGAAGGTTCCAACTCGTTGATATGTGGCATACTTATCGAACAAAACATTGTTACACACTGCAGCGACAAACCTATCAACATAAAGGAGAGCGACACGAAAACAAAGTGAAGTACCTTTCGTTTGGCAAGTACCGAAAAAGTGATAGCAATCACCATAACAATAAAAAGCATAAGAAAATAGCACCCCACGCTAGCCAACACCGATATCTCCAAATTATTAACCAACCACTTGGACACCTCGGCCATAGAATAAAACATACCCGGTATAAGCCCCAAAAATAGTATTGCCAACACTGCCACCGACATCAGAAAAGCCAAACAACTTTTCAAAAACGATGGTTTACAACAATATTTATAATAGAAAAACATCACTATGGCAGGTAAAACCAATAGCGAGAGATTGTGAACACTATACGAAATGCCTATCAAAAAACAGATCAGCAAAAGCCATTGAGAGGTATAGTTCTGGGAACGAACACATTTGGTAGCAGCCCAAACAATTATAGCCGAAAACAACGATGATAGTGCATACACCTCTGCCTCAACGGCCGATGACCAAAATGTATGTGAAAAAGTATATACCAACGCCCCTACTGCCGCCGATAGCTGCACTACAAAATCCTCGTGATATATCTTTTGCCCCAATTTGGAGAACAAAAGTTTAATAAAATAAGTAGCAGTCCAAAAAAGGAACATAACAGTAAGTCCCGAAGCCACTGCCGACAAAAAATTGACACAATAGGCAACCTCTGAAACATTTCCAAAAGAAAACAACGAGAATATCTTAGCCAAAAGGACATACAAAGGAGCTCCCGGAGGGTGGCCCACCTGCAAACCGTATGCTACAGATATCCATTCGCCACAATCCCAAAAACTAACCGAAGGTTCTAAGGTAAGCACATACACGATGGTCGACAGTACAAATAACAACCATCCAACTATGGTATTACAACGTGAAAATGTCATTCAAATAATTTTTACCAATTTACAACAGCCTTATTGAACACGTCATCAATCAATTCATTAACAATTTCTTCGACCAAAGAGCTTTCTACAGACGAAAAATTCATCTGTGCACTAAACTCCTTATACCTCGAAAAAGACTGTTCGAAATTGGCATTCGGATCCTGTGTATTTACAAATACCACTTTTATGGTAATTGTAAGTCGGTTCATAGCAGCTTGATCGTTGCCGGTAATAGCA
>JAFWBF010000063.1 GCA_017507285.1 Bacteroidales bacterium
ATACTTTCCAACGGCAACTCGTCGCGACTTTATTTAGAACTTATAAAGAAAGAGAAACTATTTACCGAAATCAACGCTTATATCACCGGTGATGCCGATGAAGGACTCTTTGTGTTTGTTGGCAAACCTGCCGAAGGTGTGGATATGGCTACTGCCGAAAATGCACTGCTACACCAAATGGAACGGCTTAAAAACGAAACCATCGAAGAAAGCGAACTACAAAGGTCAAGAACAAACTAGAGATAACTTTCAAATATTCGCAATACAAAGTGCTAGACAGAGCAATGAACCTTTCGTACTTTGATTGGCTTGGAAACATTGATTTGATTAACGACGAACCTTTGTCGTATGCCAAAGTAACCACCAACGACATCAAGCGTTTGGCATCACAGACCTTTGTACCCGAAAAGTGTTCAACACTATATTATTTAAAGAAAGGACAATAAATATCCGTTTGATATGAGATGGCTCAGATACATAAAAATGCTGTTGGAACTCATTCCTACTCGCGAACGCTTTGATAAATTCATCGAACGCTTCTTTGGATATATCTTTTCAAAAATGAAGATGGAACTTCCCGACAAGGAAAAGATGTTTGCAATAATATTCCGTTCGGACACACCGGCAGGCAAACAATTTGACATCTACCTACTCTACGCCATAGGCATAAGTGTTCTTATACTTATACTAAATAGTATACCCAGCCTCAACAAATACCTTTCCATACCATTTCTAATATTGGAATGGGCACTTACATTGGCCTTCACCGCCGAATATCTTTTGCGTATATACTGCTCTAAAAACACTATACGTTACATCTTTTCGTTCTACGGCATAGTAGATGCCCTATCAATATTCCCGTTCTATCTTGGAATAATATTCCCAAGTATGCAGTCGGTAGCCGTTATAAGAATACTTAGAGTATTGCGTGTGTTCCGTATTCTAAATATGGGCAGCTTTATGCAAGAGGCTTCGATACTGCTATTGTCGCTACGCAAAAGTCTGCGAAAAATAGTCATATTCATGATGTTTGTATTCATAACAGCCATAATACTTGGCAGTTTTATGTATACCATTGAAGGCGATATCAACCCCAACCTATCGTCGATACCCAAAGGGATATATTGGGCAATTGTAACACTTACAACCGTAGGCTACGGCGATATTACACCCATTACCGATATGGGACAGATAGTGGCGGGCGTAATGATGATACTAGGTTACTCCGTGATAGCAGTACCCACCGGCATAATAAGTGCCGACATAATAAGCACCGATAAGAAAAGCAGCAAAAAAAAGAAGCACAACGCCGACGACGAAGAACCACTGAGAAGAATACGCTCATGCCCTAACTGCGGATGGCAAACCGAAGACCAAGATGCAGATTACTGCAAACGCTGTGGGACAGAAATGGTAGAAATGAAATAGAACAACACGAATAATAACATAATAAATAAACAACACTATGAAGAAAATAGTTATTTTCCTGCTAGTGGCAGTTATGGGAACAGCCCTATATGCCCAACAAAGCCAACCCACACAAACAACAAAAGCCTACTGCTCGCTTACAGCCAAAGAGTTTGCCGACAGCATATCGACAGTCAAAGCCATAGTGGTAGATGTACGTACAGCCAAAGAGTATGCCACAGGGCATATAGAAGGTGCCATAAACATAGTATGGGACAACAATTTCAAGACCTCATTACAAGCTGCCAATCTATCCAAAGAGCAACCGTTGGCTGTTTACTGCCGTAGCGGTCGTCGCAGTAAAGCAGCTGCTAATGTGCTTGTACAAGAAGGCTACAAGGTTATAGAGCTTGACAAAGGCATAATAAGCTGGCAACAAGAGAAATTTCCGACAGTAAAATAGTCTAACGATACTGCGTTTCGTGGTCAAGGAGCCATTGCTTTGTATCCGCTCCAATGCCACTCGAATAGCCTCCAAGCTTGCCATTGCTGTTTATAACCCTATGGCAAGGAACTATTATACATATCGGATTTCGACCATTGGCACCCCCTACGGCTCTTATGGCTCTAGGGCTTCCGACTAATTCGGCCAACGCTTTGTACGATATAGTAGAACCATAAGGTATGGTTTGCAATGCTTTCCACACTCTTAGTTGAAACGGAGTGCCCTGCAACAACAAATGCAAATCGAACGACGTACGCCGACCATCGAAATACTCCCTCAGCTGTTGCTGGCAAAGCAATAGGCAATGTGGCTCCGTTGCCGAGTCGGATTTTCGCATAGGAACTATGCTCACTGATGTTATAAACTCCTCTGTCGATAACAGTTCTACATTGCCTATCGGTGATAATATATTTCTACAATATTCCAATTGTAACCTATTATTTTCTGTCAAAGAATGGGCTCTTTCCGCTTACCGAAAGAGGTATAGCCAACACCATTGAACATCCTGGCATAAGATTCATATCCATAGCCATCTTGCCTACCGAGAACATGACACGGCTATCCACCCTCATATCGGCAGCCAACGACACTGCCGAGCCTACGGCAATACCCATATCATTGGCATTGAAAAAACATGGCACTTTGGCATACTTGGCTTTCTCGGCACAAGTAACAAAGCCACAATAGCCACAATTGAGCCCTAAACAGCTTACCTTAGAGCCTATAAGCACAACAGCTGCACTCTGACGTAGATTCTCGGCATCGCGAGCAAAAAATGCCACATCGTGCTTTTCGGCATATTTATGCATGGCTTGTGATATGGCTTCGAGCGTGTCGCCGGTAGCTACAGCAATGGTCATATTGTCGGTACCACGTGCTTTGGGAGCAGTACGTGCAGCGGTAGCTATCTTTTTGGCTACATCATATACGGATTCGCTTCGAAAATCCTCTTCAAATACTATCATAAGTTATATATTTTTATTGTTGTTTATATCAGTTTCTTATTGTTGTTATATTTCCAGCTGCTTCAACCTTTAATATTCGTGAACCTGTGGCAGAACCGGCAAACTCCGGCAAATTAGGCACTGCATAGTCCACCATTTCCTTCAGCTTTGGCGAAATATCGTTGTAGCTAGTCGGCGAAGGCATTCCCGAAAAGTTGGCCGATGTACTTACAATAGGCTTGCCAAACCTACGCAACAGTTGGCTACAAAACTCCATATCAGGTATGCGGATACCTATGCTACCATCGTTTGCCACAAGTATATCGGGCAAGTTGCAAGCCTGAGGATATATTATTGTAGTGGGGCATTGTGCATGGTATAGCAACTCCTCAGCTGCTTTTGGAAATGAAACAACGTAATTCTTCACTTGTTTCATATCCAAACACAATATCAACATACTCTTGCCGGCATCACGCTTTTTGATGGAATATATTTTTTCTATAGCGATAGCATTAGTAGCATCGCAGCCCAATCCCCAAATAGTATCGGTGGGATATAGCAGAATACCACCCATTTGCAACACTTGTAATGCTTGTTCAATTATTATATTTTCCATAGTTGTAATCTTGTTTGAAAGTGCAAAATTACATATTTTATTCGACTTTGTTAATAAAAACAAACACTTTTGCTGCAAATTACTGACAACCAAAATATAAGAAATAACCAAATAAAAAAGTAACCCTCTTTGCGAGAAAAAGGTTTTATAATTGGAAAAAAAGATGTAATTTTGCGTTCTGAAACAGCACTTTAATGTGCCACAAAATATTTGTAAACACGAAACTAATTAAATAATTAATATAAACTAAAACACAGACAGTTATGTTTAAAAATCATCCAAAAGGGCTATTAGCGGCAGCCCTAAGTAATATGGGAGAAAGATTTGGCTACTATATTATGAACGCCGTATTAGTTTTGTTTTTATGTTCGAAGTTCGGTTTGACCGACGAAAGAGCGACAACCATTTACTCGTTCTTCTACGCAGGTATCTATATCCTTAGCCTGGTAGGTGGTCTTATCGCCGACAGAACACAAAACTACAAGGGAACTATCATGACCGGTTTGATGATTATGGCATCCGGCTACATCATCTTAAGTGTGCCTTTGATGGCTGCTCCCGGTGAATCAGCAGGCATATTGGTTCTTACCTGCGTGGCTTTGTTCTTGATTGCATTTGGTAATGGTTTATTCAAAGGAAACTTGCAAGCTATCGTTGGTCAGATGTACGACAACTTCGAAGCCGAAGCAGCCAAGAAAGGTGAAGAAGCTTTGAGAATAGCAAAAAGCAAACGCGACAGCGGTTTCCAAATATTCTATATGTTCATCAATGTTGGAGGTTTGATAGCTCCTTTTGTAGCTCCATTACTAAGAAGCTGGTGGTTGGGTGTAAACGGTTTCGAATACAACGCTGCTCTTCCTGCTTTCTGTCACCAATTCCTAGCCGAAGGTCCTGCTATGGCTGCAGAAGCTATGAACAAAATGCAAGAGCTTATAGCTGTTGTGGCTACAAGTCCCGAAACACAAGCATTGGCTGCTACCGATTTGGCTGCTTTTTCAAATAGCTATTTGGAAGTATTTAACACAGGTATCCACTACTCGTTTATTGCTTCTGTAGCTGCTATGCTTATCTCGTTGATTATATTCTTGGCTACCAAGAAAGGCTTCCCAACTCCTGCCAAGAAAGCAGCTGTTGACTCTGTTTCTTACACTGCCGAAGAAAAAGCTGCCATGGCTAAAGAAATCAAACAACGTCTTTACGCTTTGTTTGCAGTACTTGGTATCGCTATATTCTTTTGGTTCTCGTTCCACCAAAACGGCACTTCTCTTTCGTTGTTTGCAAGAGACTTCGTTGACTCGTCGGCTATCGCTCCTGAAATATGGCAAGCTGTAAATCCATTCTTCGTTATAGTTCTTACCCCAATTATCATGTGGTTCTTTGGCAACTTGACCAAGAAAGGCAAAGAAATCTCCACTCCTCGCAAAATCGCTATCGGTATGGGTATTGCCACTTTGGGCTACGTATTCTTGATGTTGTTCTCAATGATAAAAGGCTATCCATCAGCTGAAGCTTTCAGATTGATGCCCGAAGCCGAAGTTGCTGCTCAAAAAGCCGGTTGGTGGGTACTGATAGTTCTTTACTTCTTCCTAACCGTAGCCGAGTTGTTCATCTCGCCTCTAGGATTGTCGTTCGTATCCAAAGTTGCTCCAAAAAGCATGTTAGGTCTTTGCCAAGGTTTGTGGCTTGGTGCCACTGCAGTAGGTAACGGATTGTTGTGGATAGGACCTCTTATGTACAACGCATGGCCAATCCAATATGCTTGGCTGGTATTTGCAATAGTATGTTTCATATCAATGGCTATTATGCTTGGTATGGTTAAGTGGCTCGAACGCGTTGCAAAATAATTTGTATATAAGTATGACATTATAAAACGAGGGGTGTTCCTAAAGGAACGCCCCTTTTTATTGTTCCAAATGGCAGATGTTTCGAAAAAATGTAGTACCTTTGCATTGTATTAGAAACAGCACAACATACAACAATACACTACAATTCAACATACAATGGATACCATACGCAAGATAACAGCCTACATGCTTTTCCCCCTAAGCATTGTTTACACCATAGTGGTAATGGTTCGAAACAAGGCTTTCGATCGGGGAGTGCTATGCCAACGCCGGCACAAAACTGCTACCATAGGCGTGGGAAATCTCTCGGCAGGTGGCACCGGCAAGACCCCTCATATCGAATATCTGACCAATATGCTCTGTGCCATAGAAGGCTACAAGCCGGCTGTGCTTAGCCGCGGATATAGGCGACAGACCCGGGGATTTGTACTGGCCACTCCCTCCACAGCTGTGGAAGAAATTGGCGACGAGCCATTCCAGATGTATGCCAAGCACCCCGATGTGCCGGTGGCAGTGTGCGAAGACCGCAACTTTGGCATGGACATGATAGCCAACCGGTGTAGCAGTGTAAACCTTGTACTGCTCGACGATGTGTACCAACATAGGTACATCAGACCCGACATCCTTGTGCTGCTTACCGACTATGCCCACCCGTTTTATACCGACAGCGTGATTCCGTTTGGCAACCTGCGCGAGCCTCGCAGTGGATACAAGCGTGCCAACATTGTGGTGGTAACCAAGTGCCCCACCTCCCTTTCGGCCGAAGAGCAGAGCCAAATCGCAGCACGAATCAAACCTACGCCAGACCAAAAAATATTCTTCTCGTACATGGAATACGGCATCCCAACAGCCATGGACGGCCAAAGCACCGCAAGCCTCGACAGTATAACCGATGTGCTGCTACTAACGGGCATTGCCAACCCCAAACCGCTGGTAGACAAGGTGGCTCAAACATGTCGCATACACCTATGTCGCTTTGCCGATCATCACAACTTTTCGATAGCCGATATCGAACTTATAGCCAAGCGTTTCCACAACATCAAGGCGAAACGAAAGATAATACTTACCACCGAAAAGGACTATGTACGCCTATCATCGACCAAACTACGCCCGGCTCTCGAAGGAATACCTATCTACTACATTCCCATCCAAATACACTTCCACAAAAGCGTAGATACGAGTTTCGATAACGAAATTCTTCGCCTTTTGGCAAAACAAAGCCTATAGGCAATCCTTTTCCAGCTACACCTCTCCACCTACTTCGTGTGGCTGTAGCCATTGCTACACCGGGTGGCATACATTGCCCCATCTTTGCCCAACGTTACAAAACATCGCCTTGTAGAAAAATGAAACACGTTTCAAAAACCTCCGACATTACGACCGGATAAATCCTTGTAGTCGTCTGAAAAACTGTTTTTAGTTGAGTAGAAAATTTGTTAGAATCGATTAATAAACCAATTCCAAACTTTGGAATTGTAATTCCAAAGTTTGAAATTGCAGTTTCAAAGTTTGGAATTGCAGTTTCAAATTTTGAAATGAGTTTGTTTATCGTGTCAACGAAGTTTTAGAGTCAAGTTAATCAAGTTTTGCTGTCGTGTCGATCAAGTTTTGCTGTCGTGTCATTGTCCAAAATAGGTACCAACTACGGTAGCCGTTTTCCGTCAAGGAAAAGAAAAAACAACCATGTGTCATTATCAAAAAATATTGGTTTGAACGAAAAAAAATTGCAACCGCTTGGATTAATGACTGACATTGTGTAAATTTGCTGACGAATGCAAACTATAATTAAACACAAATACAGCAGACTATGAGACACTTAGGACTGTTTATTATGATGCTTATGATGTCGCTTTGTGGCATATCGCAAAGCAATTCCGGCAAAAGCCTTGCCCCTCAGCCACAGAGGGAGGGATTTGTAATGCTAAACGGAGCGTATTCCATTGCCCCTCAATTTTCCATCGGTCTCACCGCCGGTGTGCAACGCACATGGGGATGGTGGGTAAGTTTGGCTACGAATTTGAACTCCGATTTTCCCGAGTTTACACAAACGGATATCGACGGCACAGCCGATTACTACTACACCGGGAGCAAGAAAACCTCGCGCCTTTCGTTACAAGCCGGCGGTATGTACAAGTTCAGCCGGCTGTTTTCGGCCAAAGTGGGCATGGGTTACGGCTACCGCAAGGTGGGCTACAGCACTTTGAACAACGGCTTTGTAAAAATTGACAACCAATGTTTCCAAGGCCTCGAATACTCGGTGGGGCTACACTTGGGCATGCACGAAACTTCGTTCTCGGTCGACCTTTCGACCATCGGGTTCAGCTTCCGATATGCCGAAGTGAAGCTTGGCGTTGGCTACAACTTCAAGCTAAAAAATCCTAAACCTCGTAAAAATATCAAACCATGAAACGACTAAGAATATTAACCCTTGCGGCATTGACAATGCTGGTGGCTTTGCATGGTTGCCAAAAAGACTTGGAGCTGAACAACATTCCAAGCATCACCGACAAGGTCGAAACAGCAGCCACCTTTGCCACCATTACGGGCACGATTGAATGTGCAGTGGCAACCAAAAAACTAGAGGTGCAGGTATATCAGTCGGCTGCGGCCCACAACGATACTACCTATGCCGTAGAACTTAGCGGCGGCACCGCCTTCGAGCTAAGGCTTAAAGGGCTGAAGCCCAAAACATCATACAACTACAAATATATTATATACAGCGATGTGGACAGTGCCGAGCTGAAACCGCTACGGTTTACCACCAACGACACCGAGCCTCCCACAGTGGAGACCACCGGCACCGACTCGGTGATGATGACCACTACCGTATGCTTAGGCAACGTTACCAACGATGGCGGAATACCCGTAACAGCACGTGGCATTTGCTACAGCACCACCGAAAATCCCACCATCGACGGCCCTCATACTACCGATGGTGCCGAAACAGGCCCATTCAGCACTACCCTTACCGGACTTGCCGGCGCCACCACATACTACGTGCGCGCCTATGCCACCAACGACAAGGGGACAGGCTATGGACAGCAGATAACCTTTACCACCCACGACGGCAGCCCCAAGGTGAGCACCTCCAACACTGTGGCCAACATTACCACAACCTCGGCCGTGTGCGGAGGCACCGTAATACTTGACTATGGCTACACTATAACGGAACGCGGCGTATGCTGGAGCACAACGCCAAGCCCCACCATAGCCGACAACCACACCTCCGACGGAACGGGAACGGGGACTTTCACATCGGCATTATCGGGCCTTACCGACAGCACAACCTACTACTTCCGCGCCTACGCCACCAACGAGAAAGGCACCGGCTACGGACAGGAATACTCGTTCCGCACGCTGAGCAACTACATAGG
>JAFWBF010000064.1 GCA_017507285.1 Bacteroidales bacterium
ACCGAAATGGATTCCCAATCCACCAGGTCTTGAAACTCGCGAATAAAATCCTCGCTCAGCACCTGGTAGCGACTAAGCGACATCCAATTCAATTTGTCTTTTCGCAAACGGATAAACCCCTCGCTCAGCACCTGATATTTTGCTATACGTTCCCAATCCACCATGAAATGGTTTTTGATTATAAACCCCTCGCTCAGCACCTGAAAATGTGATATTCGTTCCCAATCCACCTTGTTTTTAAACTCCAAAATAAACCCCTCCGACAGCTTTTGAAAAGTAGAAATGAATTTCCAAAAGAGCTTACGTTGAAACTTTCGGATAAAATCTTCGGACAAGGATTGAAAACGCGACACATGTCGCCAATTCAACCTGTCTGAAAACTCAGACATGAAATCCTCCGACAGCTTCTGGTATTGGCATATAATATCCCAATTCAACACATCGGCAAACTCTCGGATAAAATCTTCGGACAAAGATTGATGAGTAGCCACCAGGTCCCAATTCATTCGGTCTTGAAAGTCCAGCATCAAATCCTCCGTCAGTGTCTGATGTTTGGCCAAAGTCCACCAAGTCAACTCCTCGCAAAACTCTCTCATAAAATCCTCCGTCAGTTTCTGATTGATGGAAATGTAAAACCAATTCACCTTGTGCGAAAACTCTCGTATAAACCCCTCGCTCAGCTGCTGATAACGCGAAATGCAATCCCAATCCACCATTTCTTGAAACTGACGAATAAAGTCCTCACTCAGCTGTTGATAGTGCGAGATGAGCCTCCAATCGAGCTTGTCGAAAAATTCGAGTATGAAATCCTCGCTCAGCTTCTGGGTAAACGACACCACAGTCCAATCCACATAATCTTTCACCTCTCGGAGAAAATTTTCGGAAAACTGCATAGAGTGCAATATCGGTTTCCAATAAACCCTATCCCTAAATTCCAACAAAAAATCTTCCGTCAGATTAGGTTGCGTCGACACTTTGTACCAGTTTACATTGTCCTTCACCTTTCTTACAAAATCTTCCGAAAAACCGTCTTTTTCAATATAGTAATCCACATCCAGCTTATCCTGAAACTCCACAACCAAGTCGTCCGTAAGGGTAAATCTATTTCTGATTATGCTCCACTTCAAACAGTCCTTAAACTCCCTTATCTGCTCTACCGTAAGGGGATAGTACTTTGAAATAAACCTCCAGTCCACCTTATCACTAAAGTCTCTCAAATCGTCGACCTTCAAAGAATAATTTTGGGTAATATAACTCCAATCGACATAGTCTTTAAATCTGTTCAAAAATTCCCTTGTGACAGGCATTTTTTTTGTTACATAGTCCCAGTCTACATATTCCTCGTACTCTGAAAGGAAATCCATATCGAGGGGGTGATTCTCCATAATAAAGCTCCAGTCGAGGAAGTCTCTAAGGTTGCTTATACACTCGGGTGTAAGAGGTATTTTTTTGGTTATGGATTTCCAATTCATATAGGCGTTAAACCTCATTGCTGCCTCGTAGGTAATATCATATTTGGCAGGAGAAATCAAATTCCAGTCTATAACATCTTTCACCCTCTCAATAAAATCCCATGGAGCGGGCTCGGGACTGCGCTGCAAAATAGAGTTTACGTTCAGTTTGTCCTGAAAATCTGCTACAAAATCCCACGAAAGTTCTTGTTTTTTCATAACAGCATCCCACTGCATATATTGATGATACTCTCGCATAAACTCTTCTGTAAGCCGTATAGATCGGCATACATACAGCCAGTCCACTTTGTCTTTCAGCCTTCCAATGAAGTCCAACGATACCGTTCTCGAACGTATTATGTAGTTTATATCCAGCCTATCCTGCATCTCCACCATAAAATCCTCGGTAAAGGTTCTGTTTTCCTGCAAAAAATCCCAATCCATCACCTCGGCATACTCTCGCATAAAGTCTTCGGACAGCTCTTTGTGGCGTGCCACACTGGCCCACGACACATAGTCCTTAAACTCCAATATGATTTCCTCGCTAAGGGGCATATTTCTGCTCAGGTGTATCCAATCGGCCTTATCTTTAACCTTTCTGACAAAGTCCCACGATACGGGTCTGGTACGCACTATATATTTAATATCCATCCTGTTCTGAAAATCCACCATAAAATCATCGGACAAGTTTTTGTATCGTCCCACAAATGTCCAATCCACCTTGTCTTGAAAATCCCTTATCAAATCTTCGGAAAGTTCCTGATACCGGGACAACATTTTCCAATCCACTTTATCATGAAATTTGCGGATAAAGGAGTCCGACATCTTTTGATACCTACAGGCGTCAGGCCAGTTGAGTTTGGAGCTATAATGGGTCATAAACTCTTCCGACAAAGTCTGGTACCTACACACCAACGGCCAGTTCAACCTATCGAAATATTTGTGCATCAAGTCTTCGGACAGTGTTTGATATTGGCACAAATCCGACCAGTTAAATCTATCGATAAAATCCCTAATCAATTCTTCCGACAATTTTCTGGTTCTGCACATTTTTTTCAAATCTACATAATCCAAAAATTCACGAATATTTTCTTCGGTAAATTTTTTATCGGCAGAGATAATTTTCCAATTCAAGTATTTGGCATACCTACGCATAAAAGCCGGCGTAATATCGTCTCGTGCAGATTCATAATTCCAATCTACTTGCAGGCAAATCCGACGGTTCGAAAGCTTAACATCAGAATCATCTTTTTTTTCGTCTTCTGCTTCTTTATTATTTATATCTTCAATATTGTCCAATTCTTCATCTTTCATATCCAAAAGGTATTGGTATAAGTACTATCATATACTGATTATTTTCAATTGTCTGAAAAAATATGCAAAGATACTGATTATTTCGTTTCCAAACAAATTTATTTCGGACATTTTTTTTCAGGCAATCCGAGAGAAGTAAGCCAAACCGTTTTTTTTGACGTTTTTTTTTGAGGGGGGCATGTGTGTTTTCCGAAAGTTTTTTTGAGTCTGCCTGCACCGTTCGAGTCCCCAAAAAAATCATTTTCAAAAAAAACTTTTTTGGCCTGCCGCTTGTTTTATGTATCCAAACCATTTTCAAAAAAAAGATAAAAAGGAGAAGAGAATATGAACCGAGACCAGAGTATAATATTGCTAAACCAGTCCGTTGCCGATGAGCTTCAAAGCATTCATCAATATTTAAACTTTCATTTATACTGCCAAAGATACGGCTATGACATGCTTGCCAATATGTTTGACCGGATTGCCATTGTTGAGATAAAGCACCTGGAACTGCTTGCCGACCGCATTTCGTTTTTGGGAGGCAAGATAGACCTTCGTCTTCCCAACAATATCCAACACTGTACCACGGCCAAAGCAATGGTGGCCATGGCAACAGAGATGGAAACGCTGTCGGGCAAATGTTATAGGCGCAGAGCGTTGGCCATGATAGAAAATTCGGACTTTGTATCGCAAAAGCTATTCGAAGAATTGGCTCTTCAAGAAATGGAACATGGCAAAGTTTTCTACTCCAAAATAAGGAGCCTCAACGATCTTTCGGCCACAGTGCCCTGCATTGCTCCTTCGCAGTTTTTGCGAAAAAAGATTCTTGAAAAAGAATATTGCTTGTAATAAAAGCTAACGATATTGTGGTTTTCTTCCGCCTTGGTGTAATACTTTTCTTCATTGTGTTACGCCAATGGCGGAAAGATTTTCGTTTATCATCTCGCAAAGGTATTTGATTATCGAATATTCGTTGATAGACATACCGTCGAGAGCTTCGCTTACCTCGGCGGTATCAAAAGTGTATTGCCCACTGTCGGTTACATGTTTGTACACAAAATGTATATCCTCGTGCTGAGCGGCCAACATCACCACCGTCCCGGCAATATCGCCCAAAGGAGGACGGTCCCAATGATTGTGTTCAAACCAAAAATTCAGTTCTGTACCCTTGCCCAAAGTACTTTTGATGTCCATTCCTCCACCGGCATTTTCGGTGTTCATCTTTATAAGTGGTAGCCCAAGACCCACCTTGCGAGTAGTGCGGGTGGTGGTATAGGGATCTGTAACTCTGGCCAGAAAGTCGGCACTCATACCCTTGCCATCATCAGTGATAGTAAAAGCATAGCGGTTGGCCGAAAGGCTTTCGCATATCGTCAGTTCTATTTTCGAAGCCCCTGCCGACACCGAATTTTCCATCAAATCCAATACATGCAACGATAGTTCTTTCATAAAAAAAATTATTGATTAAAAAACGAAATTTATACTCCATCTATATACCTACCATCTTCGCCCCTGAGGGTTTTACGAAACTCGGAAAACGATGGTGCATACATGTGCAAGACCGAATAGCTCTCGCCCACAGCGTCTATCTGATGAGCATCCGAACTTTTAAGGAATGCAAACCTTTTGAGGTAGGCGTTCTTTTTGAGAAAAGCCTCCTTGGTGGTATGCCTTGAGAGCTCCAGAGCATCGGCCCTAAGGTCGGGAGGCACAAAACCCAACTGGCTGGTCAAACTGGTAGACGGCTTATTTACATGTGCCGGCACAAAAAGACCTCCTATACCATGCACCACATCATACAGACCATCCAAATCCACATCCAACGCATTGATAAGCAAATATGGCTCCTCACCCACTATCTCCTCGTTGGCATCCACTATAAGCTGGTAGCCAAAGCGGTCTTCATTGTTGGCTATCTTTGGCAGATGGGTCTCCAAAAAGTGCTGAAACTCTGTCCGCTGCCCATCGTCCTCAAAAAAGGCAAGCACATGAGCCTCCTCCTTGGTGGTAACCTCTGCAGCAGCAAGCACCACAAGCCCATATTGCCGCCCCAGCTCCTGAGTAACAGCCACCTGTCGGGTACTGTTATGGTCGGCAATAGCAATAATGTCCAAACCCCGTTCCTTGGCTTTGAGAACTATATTGATAGGGCTCATCTCCAAATCGCCACATGGCGAAAGAACAGTATGGATATGCAAATCGGCTTTATAACACCGGAGGTCCATAGCTTTTTAGACTATAAGGTTATATATCTTACCTACCACCTCGAAGGTTTCCATAGTGGTGGAAAGGATAGGTATAGCCTCGGCATCACTCTGAGCCATAGTTTCGGCCGACGGCATAAGACCTTTTACCAGCACCACACACGCCAACTCTTTGAGCGACGATATGGCCATCACATTCTTATGGGTTTGAAGTGTTACCCACACATTGTCGGCATCGGCATTGCCCATCACATCACTAAGCAAATCCGAAACATAACAGCCGTCTATTTCACGTCCCAAACCTTCGGAACCCGACACAACTTTTAAATTCAATTTATTTACCAATTCTTGTACTGTCATAGCATTCTGTTTTACAAGTTATTACTCCTTAATATAGAATTTATTCATATCACAAAAATACTAATTTTAATGATATAAAAACAATAAAAAAGTATTTTTTGTGTAAATTTGCAGAGTTATTTTTAGAACATAAATATCATAAAACACTATATAACAATGACTAAACTAAGTATAAATATAAATAAAGTTGCTACAATTCGCAATGCACGTGGTGGCAACATTCCAAATGTGCTACAATTTGCTTTGGACTGCGAACGCTTCGGAGCCCAAGGCATAACGGTTCATCCTCGTCCGGACGAACGCCACATACGCTACCAAGATGTGCGAGAACTAAAACCGGTGCTTACGACCGAATTTAATATTGAAGGCAACCCCATAGACTCGTTTACCAAGCTGGTCAAAGAGGTAAAACCCGCACAAGTAACCCTTGTACCGGATGCCGAAAATGTACTTACCTCCAATGCCGGTTGGGACACTATAACCCATTTTTCGTTTCTCAAAGACAAGGTGGCCGAATTTAAAGAAGAGGGTATAAGAGTATCAATATTCATCGATGCCGACGACCTACGCCGCATAGAGAAAGCCAAAGAGATAGGCACCGACCGCATAGAACTCTACACCGAATCGTATGCTTCAGACTATGCCAAAGGTCGAGAAGCAGCAATAAAAAAGTTTGTGCGTGCCGCCCAATATGCCCACGAATTGGGACTTGGCATAAATGCCGGCCACGACCTTAGCCTCGAAAACCTGGCCTACTTCCACAAGCAGATTCCATTTCTCGACGAAGTATCTATAGGTCATGCTCTAATAAGCGATGCTCTATACCTTGGTATAGAAAACACCATTCAGATGTACCTAAACCAGCTACGATAATATAACACTAAAAAACAAAACAGCCTTGTTACTGCCACCGCAATAACAAGGTTTTTTTAATGTGCGAGCCTATTCCACCACTATCTCATCGACAAACAGGTATGAATCATTGCCTTTGGCGGGATGCCACTGTGGCAACTTGCCGGGATTCTTGGCCACCACACGCAGGTAGCGAGTATTGACCCCCAAATTGCGTATAGCCACCGGGTTGACCCTATTGCCCGAAAGGCGAAAATCAGGTTCGAGAGTGTGTTGCCTTACCAAGGTGTAGTTTACCCCATCTAACGAAGTATATATTTCCACCATGCGAGGCGAAAGTATCCAATCGAAAGTATTTTGGATAAAGCGCATAGACACAGAATTGACATCTATAGCCTTGCCAAAATCCATTTCCACGTCTACATCAGCTCCCCAATAGCCTTGCCAATGGCCATCGGCATACGAATAGTCGGAGCCCACCACCCCGTCGAGCAGTGCGTTGTCACCACCGGCGGAGTAAGTTGCATTGTAAGTGCTATATGAAGTATTTATCTGTTTCAGATGTCCCATACCTTTGTGATACAATATATAGCGTTCGGTATTCTTGCTATCGTCGTAGGCATTGTAGCACACTGCCTTTACTATACATGAGCGGTCTATTCCAAAGGGTTGATTATATAGCCTTGTGACCTTCGAAGGCTTGCCCCCATCGGTAGTGTAGTAGATGGGACGGTCATTATAGAGAGTACGGAGCGATACTACTGGATTTCCATCCGGCGAGAGTTGAGTGGATATAAATACATAATTTTCTACATCCAGAAGTTCCTGCACCAAGTCGTCGTAGCGTTGGGCTATCACATCACGCCAATACTGACGGCACTCGTAGTCCCAAAGGTTAAGATAATCATACTTCAGCTGTCGAATGGTAGCTATCATCGAGTCCACAGCCTGTTTAGCCACAGCCACATTATTGGCATTGGGTTGCAATAAAGTCTTGTGCAGCAAAGCTCTAAGTATATTCTTCTGAGCGGTAGCTCTTATCCTAGTGGCAGCATACTTAGCGTTGAGGAATATATCGGCATTAGCAATAGTGGTATCGGCAACCAGCTCAGCACATTGTTCCGACAGCTTCCAAGCCAGCTCCATTGCTTTGCAGTTTTGGTCTATCACCCCATCATCCACCTTCGACGGATAAAAGTCGAGCAGTGGCTCGTATAAGCTACCGGTATTTACCATGGAAGCTATGTATTCGACTTCCGACATATTTCCTATCGAATATAGCAGTGGCACTATGCTTTGCGATGTACGAAAGTGCAGTATGTTGAAAGCTTTATTGAAGGTTTCCTCTCGTGTTCTACGCTCCACATCGGCCATGGACACTTCGGTATTGGCTATTGGCTTCCAAGCCATCTCGGCAGCCCATGCCATACCATGCCACGCAGTGTTGAAAAGGCTTTCGCCCGAATCATCCCAAGCAGTGTTCATCACCCCCTTGGCACCCGACAGATAGCCATCGCGAACTAAGTTGGCAATATTTTTGATATATACATTCATAAGCGGAAAGACGGTACTCCACATACTCATGCCCGGTGCCACCCAAAAAGTATGACCCGATTGTGCAATGGGGTCAATATGGTTGTAAAAATTATCAGCATCTACATAGCTCCATACAATAAATTGGATATCCTTTGGCAGATGGTTTATCATAGCAGGATTTTTGGCAATAATATCACCCCACATCATCACCGTTTTGTTGTATCGCTGCAGTATGTCATACACACGGTTGATGTGGCGACAGTAGGCGTTATCGGCGCCTCCCACACTATCAACATAATCTTTTGCCCTTCCGGCGCCCAAACCTTCAGTTTCGTCGCAGTTGATATTCATAAAGGCTGAATTATAGGCCGGTGCTACCTCGGCAAACATAGTCTCAATAAAACGATAAGTTGCAGAACTACCGGGATTTAGGTTGTAGCGTGTATCGGCCATAGAGCGATAATGGGGTATGCGAAGTATTTTCTCGGCATGGGCAAAACACTGCTGATTACCAACTAGCTCTATAAAATATTGCTTGGCATAATCTGTCAATTCACGCACCTGTTCGGCACTGAGACCATCAGCGGGAGCTATGTCCGGAAACGACTTCAGGCGAAACACATGCTCTGTGTATAGGTTGAAGAAGTTCATCTTATACATTGCCATGGTGCGTATCTCTTTTTTTAGGAAATCCATATTGGGAATAGGCCCGCGACTGAGGTCGTCCATCCAACCGCGATATTCCAAAGCCGGATAATCCCGGATGGTCATACATGCTATGTGTGGGCGGACGGCATCTTCCTCCACAGCCTTAATAAGCAGTTGTCTTAACGAAAGTAGCCCATAGTACAACCCCTGCGTAGTAACAGCCTCGATGGTGATGTTTTTTTTACCAACGGCAAGGACATACCCCTGCGAAGCATTACGTGGAAACATCAACGAGGGGTTCAACTTAAGCTCTACCACCGTTTGGGTTGATTTATTTGATTTGACAACGGCTGTAGATCTAAGGAACGGCAAAGGACATTCGAGCATTGCCGCAGACAATATATCAGTTGCAACAGCTGTGTATACAAAATTTAGGGTGTCAGCAAGATATAAGTATCCTTTTGAAAATTTCACCTTTTGCGGTTCGGGTATTATACCTACCGTTTGAGCCTCCATACTAACCCACAGCATAGACAGCAACAACATAAAAACCGTCTTTTTCATACTTGTTGGATGAATTAAAATTATTAATATCTAATTTTGAAGATGCAAAGTTACACATTTATTTTGACAATTACAGCATGCGAGGGTACTAAATTTTAGATTACATAGTAGATAGATTTACATCACGAAGAAAATTCAGCTATATCAATATGGGCAAGCGAATGAAAGAAGAATTGCCTATAGCTATTTCTCTCATAAAAGTCGTAGCCATAGGCAATATATTGATTATTCATTGCATAACAAGCAGAGCATTGATAGTAATGCATCACAGTCGCACTATCTGGTTCTACTGTATCAGCACAAGAATGTCATTTCTTTCTCCTTTTATCACTCCCGAATTTATTTCAAAAAAGAAAGTCTCATTTTTGGTATCTACCACACGTATTTTTCCCTTTTGCAATGCTGATATTATGGGAGCATGATTGTTTAGTATCTCAAACAAACCATCTATTCCGGGTAGTTGCACAAGTTTTACCTCACCTTCGTAAACTATAGCATCCGGTTTTATTATCTTCACCTTCATCGTCTACAATGATTTGATTTCTTACTACTAAACTATTGTTTATTGGCTTCGGCCAAAAGTTTTTCACCTTTTTCGATAGCTTCGTCAATGGAACCTACGAGCATAAATGCAGCTTCTGGCAGATAGTCTACCTCGCCATCAAGAATCATATTAAAACCTTTGATGGTTTCGTCAATGGTTACAAACTTACCTTCCAAACCTGTAAAAGCTTCGGCAACCGAGAATGGTTGCGACAAGAAACGTTGTACACGACGTGCACGTGATACCACCAACTTATCCTCGTCCGAAAGTTCTTCCATACCCAAGATAGCAATGATGTCTTGCAGCTCGTTGTAGCGTTGAAGTATTTCTTTTACACGTTGAGCAGTGTTGTAATGAAGTTCGCCCACGATGTTTGGCGAAAGTATTCTTGATGTCGAGTCCAATGGATCTACGGCAGGATATATACCTAATTCCGAAATTTTTCGGCTCAGTACTGTTTGAGCGTCAAGGTGAGCAAAAGTCGTTGCCGGAGCAGGGTCGGTCAAGTCGTCGGCAGGTACATATACGGCCTGTACCGATGTGATAGAACCCTTCTTGGTTGAAGTAATACGCTCTTGCATAAGACCCATTTCGGTTGCCAATGTAGGCTGATAGCCTACAGCCGAAGGCATACGTCCAAGCAATGCCGACACTTCAGAACCGGCTTGTGTAAAACGGAATATATTGTCGATAAATAGCAATATGTCGCGTCCTCCTGTAGTTTCGTCGCCATCACGGAAATATTCGGCCAATGTAAGACCTGACAATGCCACACGTGCACGTGCTCCGGGGGGCTCGTTCATCTGGCCAAACACCAGAGTACATTTGGAATCTTTCAGCTTTTCTTTGTCAATCTTGCTCAAATCCCAATCACCTTCTTCCATACTTTTCTCAAAGTCTTCTCCATATTGGATAACACCTGATTCTATCATTTCACGTAGCAAATCGTTGCCCTCACGTGTACGTTCGCCCACACCGGTAAATACCGACATACCCGAATATTTCTTTGCAATATTGTTGATGAGCTCCATAATAAGCACAGTCTTACCCACACCGGCACCACCAAACAAACCTATCTTACCGCCTTTCGAGAATGGTTGTATTAGGTCGATAACTTTGATACCGGTATATAATATTTCTTGACTCGTTGAAAGATTTTCAAACTTAGGTGGTTCGCGGTGTATGCCATAGCGCTTGCTATGTTCGGGGTTTGGCATACCGTCAATAGCATTGCCAATCACATTAAACAAACGTCCGTTGATGTGTTCACCAACAGGCATGGATATTGGGCCACCCAACGACACTACTTCCATACCACGTTGCAAGCCATCAGTTGTATCCATGGCTATGGTACGCATCGTATTCTCACCAATATCTTGTTGGCATTCAAGAATCACTTCCGTACCATCGTTACGCTTCAGCAATAATGCATCATATATATTCGGAAGCGTAACGCCATCGTCGAATGTAACATCAACTACGGCTCCAATTATCTGCGAAATTTTACCTTTACACTCTGGTTTCATACTTATATTGTAGTTATTTATATATCGTTTTTATACTGTGCTAACAGCCTGCGAATTTACGACAATATTTTGGATTATTAAAGCATTTTGCCAAAAAAAAATACTTTTTTTTCATACCAAACTAATTTACATAAGTTTATAAATCTTACCCGGCAGGCATTTGAGCACGTTTTTCAGCTCCAATGTGAGCAATATTGTTGCTACTTTTGGCAAAGATAGACCCGATTTTTCCACAATTTCGTCCATCGTAAGTTCCTTATACAGGAGCAGAAGGTCGTAAACTTTCTTTTGATCGGGTGGCAACTCGTCAAAGAGTATTGATTGCTGCACCTCAACTTTTTCGTTTTTCTTCCATCCCATCATATAGTATAGGTCTTGCATAGACTGCAAGAGGTTTGCCTTATTATTTTTTATCAGGTTATTGCAACCTTCGGAATTCTGTTCATTTACTTTTCCAGGAATGGCAAACACATCCCTATTGTAGCCGTTGGCAATCTCGGCGGTGATAAGAGCACCTCCTTTTTTGGCGGCCTCCACCACTATGACGGCATCGGACAGTGCGGCTATTATTCGGTTACGAGCAGGAAAATTGTGTGGATCCAGCTTGGTTTTGCTGCAAAACTCGGTTAGCAAACCTCCGTTGGCAAGCATATCTTTGGCCAGACTGCGATTGTCGTAAGGATATATGATGTCCAACCCATGCCCCAACACTCCCACTGTAGGCAGATGATACTGCAAAGCAGCTCTATGCGAACAAGTGTCAATACCGTAGGCCAAACCGCTTACGACAAGTACATTTTCGGCTGCCATGTCCTGCACTAGCCGTTCTGCAACTTGACGGCCATAATCGGTAGCTTTGCGTGTTCCTACAATACTTACAACACGCTGCATGTTAAGATCGGCTGTACCTTTGTAGAAGAGCACCACCGGTGTGTCTCCACATTCCATGCGTCGGAGGCGTTGCGGATACTTATCGCTGTCATAGGTAAGTAGCTGTATTTTGTGGGTTTCTACAAACTTAAGTTCGTCTTCGGCTTGGGCAAACATAGACTTCGACAATATGGCATCTATTATCTTTGTCCTATTGCCAAATATGGTTTCCAATCCCTTTCTACTTTCCGAAAACAAATCTTCCGGGTTTGGGATAAGGTCAAGGAGTTGGCGTGCCGTTTTGCCGCCAACTCCCGGAATCATACTAAATGCCAACCAATACAAGTTGTTCATTACTAAATATAGTGTTTAGTTTGCAACTACATGTTCTATAGTTGTGGACGATATTGCAAATATACCTATTCCGTTTTCTATATTGCTGTATATCTGCACCGGTTCTCCAAACATTTCTTGCATACCATCGTTCATCATATCCATTCCTTTCAGAAAACGATACATAGCTTCGGGTATCGCAGCTAATTTTATTGTAAAACCTTCTTCATATTCACTAAACATGAAATCCTCTATATTAATATTGATAGTGTGAGAATATCCATTTATTTTCTCGTCGGTAAACAACAATACATTTCCATAAACAGATGCATCGCCCTCTATCAAACCTTCGACATCAGCATCCACAAGCAAGTAATCGTTTATAGAAAAATATCTATTATAACCATCACCCACCGTCAGCATATAATAATTCTGTTCGTTTGGATTATCGTGCAACACGAACGATATGGATGGATAACATTCCGAATCATCAGTATATCTCATTTCTGTATTAGATATTTGCGGCTTATATGGCACCCTACATTCGGCCGTTATAGGCTCTTCGCCCGGCACCTGTATATCCAGTTTTAGCATATCGCCTTCCTTTGGCAAATAGTTATCAAAAGAGTAATACCTCTTTTCCGGGTATGTGCTGCCATCTACACGCAATGCACCTTCATCAACCTTTTGACCATTGGCAAGAAGGCTTACTGTGGCATTTGTAATCTCCTTGAACGGTATTTCCGAAAGAAACCAACGGCTGTATGTAAGCCTTAGGTTTAGGTTTTCATCAGCGTTTCCCATTGCATTTACCACCACTTTCTCTTCAGTATCCAAATATTCGATATCCAACGGAGTTTCGCACGAAGCAAACACCATTGCCGACAAGGCCGTTACGACCAACAATCGCGTATATATTTTATTTATTATCTTCATTTTATATTCTTTTTATTATGCGTTTTTTGTTTCATTAGCTTTTGTTAGAATCTGTATTGATATGATATCGATGGCAAGATTGTGAATATTGATAGCTGCATCAGTCGTCCTTCGTAGTTGCCGCTTATAGGGTTGTAGTGTGTACCCTCATATATCATATACGGATTTTTGCGGTTATACACGTTGTATATGCTTATGTTCCACGTGCGTACACCGTGTTTCTTCTGCTTATGGAAATTCATACCTATATCCATACGGTGATAGTCGGGCATACGGAAATTATTCCGTCCCTCCACATACTCTATTTCATTTCTATACCATCCTTCAATATCCGGTGCTTCAAATTCCTGCATTGCCAAAGTGGCAGCATTACCGGTGCTATACACCCAAGTGGCGCTGATGTCGAAACGATCGTTGGGCTTATACATCAACACTATAGAGAAGTCGTGACGGCGGTCGTATTTGGCCGGGAACGGATTGCCGTTGTTCAGCACCTGACCGGGGCGGTCAAATAGTCTCATTGTCTTGCTCCATGTGTATCCGACCCATCCGGTAAATGTACCCATCGTTTTCTGAGCCAAGAACTCTAACCCGTAGGCCCATCCACGGCCAAGGCACACCTTGTCTTCCCAGCCCACGCTACTTCCAAAAAACGAAGCGCCATCCTTGTATTCCATCAGGTTGTCCATATTTTTGTAATATCCTTCTAATGAGAGATCTAATATACTCAACAAGTTATACGATAATCCTGCCGCCACCTGGTGGGCATTCATAGGAGCTATACGAGCCGTTACGGGTACCCAAAGGTCGGTAGGCATACTTATTCCCGATGTACTCAAAAGATGTAAATACTGTGTCATATAGGCATAACCAAATTTGGCCGAAAAGTCGTCGCTCAATAACCAACGTCCACTAAGGCGTGGCTGTATGGAGGGATAAAAAGTTCCTTCCACTGCAAAACCACTAAGTGCCAATCCTGCATTAACCTTCAAAGCATCTGTTATAGACCAATCATCTTCGGCAAATAAGTTTATTTCGTTAGCATGCACAACACTCTGTCCCAACGTTGTATCCATATCCAAAGTCTCCATCTGGTTGGAATAGTCATATTGCAGTTGCATACCCAGTACCTCCGGTGTAAATACATGATGAATCATCGAGCCACCAAACTTTATGCTATGGTTGGGGTCGGGGCTGTAGTCGAAATCGGCACGTATGGCATAGTCGCGAATACCCGATTTATAGGTCATCTCCATAGACTCCTCTTCTTGGCGGAACACTCCTTCGTAATCTTCATATTCGCCATAATATTCAAATCCCATTCCTATATCATTACGATAGCGTGTAAACGACCCTGTTATGTTCATAAACAGTTGTGGGTTTATCACATAGTTCCACCTTAGGCTACCCACTATATTGCCCCAATTCATGTTCATCTTCATAGTTTCGCGGTATATGTTGCCGTCATACGATTCGTCGTATTTGATACGTGCATACACCTTATCATCGCCCATATAATAGCTGGCATACAACCGACTACGTTCGGAGAACTTATGTGTAATCTTACCATTAAAGTCGTAGAAATAATATCCTGCCCTCAGCTTATCAAATTCTCCACTGTTCACCAACGACAACACGGGCTGCAACATAAGGTCGCCATAGGTACGACGTGCCGAGAGGCTGAAAGTGGTTTTCTCCTTCACTATGGGTCCTTCCAGTGCCAGCTTAGCAGAGATAAGACCTACATTTACCGAACCATGATATTCCTTGTCGTTGCCATTGTTGGTGGCAATATCCAGCACACTTGACAATCGGCCACTAAACCTTGCCGGAAAACTACCTTTGTAGAGAGTAACGTTCTTTACGGCATCGGCATTGAAGGCACTGAAAAAACCTCCAAGGTGGCTTACATTGTATATAGGCACCCCGTCGAGAAGGAACAGATTTTCGTCGGGACCACCACCACGAACATACATACCACTCATACCCTCCGAGCCACCTTGTACACCCGGCATAAGCTGCAAGGTTTTAAGCACATCTACTTCGCCAAAGAGTACCGGCACTGCCTTCAGATGTTCTACCGGTATGGCAATAGCACTAAGCTGGGAACTTTTAGGGTCGGTAGGCCTTTCGGCACGTATGGTAACGGTTTGTAACTCCACGGCAGGCTCCAACCTTACGTTAAGCTCCGTAGCCTTGCCCGGCTTCAAGCTAAACAGTTGCGAAGCATAGCCCACATACGATATCCGCAACTTTAGCGAATCCTGGTGAATGGTAAGTGAATAGCGACCATGGGCATTCGTAACGGTACCTTTGCCCGAAATCTCGTCCAACACAGTAGCACCTATCAAGGTTTCGCCCGTAGCCTTGTCGGTAACGGTACCACTCACAGTCTGAGCCTCACCCAATTGGTATCCAAAAAGCAAGGCAACAAATACAACCAAACATCCAAGTGTTTGGAGGTGTTTCTTTCTTTCAATATTCATTTTTCTGTTCTTTGTGTATAAACTTATTTGTAATTAATTGTTTATTTTTGAAATTGCAAAGATAATAAAAATATTCCACATAGAGTAAACTATTCGTTCCATTTCCATATTTCCCGCTGTATATCAAAACATATCAGCAACTATATCTTCCAAAAAAGTTTTGTATACATAGCGTTTTTACTGCCATTAAGGTACATTTGGTCATAAACATGAGAAGCAGAACCTACAAAAACACTATTTTTACATCGTTATCGCACGTTTCTTGCCGGTATTTCGGAGGTATATTTGAGTTTGTTTGGTACATAATTGTTACTTGTTTTATTTTATATGTTATCAACTATGGTACTTGTGGTGTTTTTTTACTATTTCATAAGACTCTACACAGTACACACTCGGCAAAACCTTTTTTACCATCAAGTGCATTTGGATGGAATCTTGGAAATTATCTCCATACTCATCAATAAGGTTATTAATAGTTTTATTATTACAATCTACATTCAATTTTTTGTCATTAAATTTTGTTTTAAAATAAGCGGTATCAAAACGTGAATAATGTCTGCCTGATTTTTTTTTATGATATCCATAAATTGATACGTAATAATCTTCACTAAAACCATACCCCAATTTATAGGTAATAAACAATGAAAAATAAATAATATTTATCAATATTGATATAGATACCAATATTAAAACTATCCTTTTTAATTTCACTTTTACACTTATTTCGGGAAATACAATGGTTCCGGATAATAGAAGTGTAAATGGTGACACACGGAATAATGTGTTAACAAAATGGTTTGTAAAAAACATATCATGCATAGTGAAGTACCTAGCAATAAAGAGTATTATTGATATTTTTATGCAAAAAGATATATTTATGCGAGAAGTTATCAAATAATTGTTTTTATTCATTGTTGTCTAGATTTTCTAATAATTCACTACTACCCTTATATGTTATTTGGTTTATTTGATATTCACGAATTGCACTATTTCTATTTTTTCTACTTATCTTTACTTGATTGTCATCTCGTTTAAGCCTTACCGAATTCTTCTGTGCTTCAATATTCCGTTTTTGTTTAGTAAGGCGACTAGCCAACACTGTGTTATTTTTTTCTATTCCTGCTATTAAGTCATCTGCTCTAGAATTTAAACCATTGTTTACCAATGTTAATATAGTCGCAGTATAGAACTCCCTTTCCCAATTTATGTCGTCTATACTATTATATTCACCAGTTTCAAAATTTTCAAATACAGATGTAACCATACTTTGAACCATCTCTGTAACCATTTCGCCACCTTTGCTCTTAGCAATTTTTGCCATCATTTTGGTACTTCCGATACCCGATACAAAAAACGATAATCCTGCAGTTGTAACTGCATCTAATGTAGCACTACCCCAATTTATACTACTAACTGCATCTTTAGCACTCATTCCTTTAATAAGAAAATTATCGACAAAATCTACCCCTGCGGACATCCCAAAAGCAGTTACACCTTCCAAAATTGCAGTAAAAGAATCCTCCCCATCCGGATCCACCAACTTTACCGGGTTCCAAGCACAATAAGCATACGGAGACAAACTAAGATACTTATCCGCCATAGGATCCACGCTAAGCCAACCCGTCAAAATATCCGAATCATAATACCTCGCTCCGAAGTAGGAAAAGCCTGTCT